>NZ_JBGCCO010000029.1:0-120412 GCF_041262605.1 Kitasatospora sp. GAS1066B | reverse complement strand
CCGGGGGCGCGCGGGGCCGGGCCGCCCCCCCCCCCGGCCCCGCCCCCCCCCCCCCCCCCGGGGCCCCGGGGGGGGGGGGCGGGGCGCCCCCCCCCCCCCCCCCCCCCCCCCCCCCCCCCACGACACCGGGCGCCTTCGGCGGGGTGTTCGCGCCGCTCACCGCGAACACCCTGGACGACCGGCCCCGAGACCGCGAAGCGCGGTGGTATCGGTGGCCGTGCCCCCGAGTAGGACAGCCACCTGAGAGGTCGACCTGACCGTCGACCCGTGGATCGACCCCGTGGGGTCGACCGGCATCCGGGGCAGTGCCCCCGGCGCTTCAGCTCTCGGCGAGAATGTGCGACAGCTCCCGATCCAGGTCGAAGTGACGGTGCTCGGTGCCGGGCGGGACAGCGGCGTCGGTCCGCTTGAGGAAGGACTCAAGCGCCCGGGCCGGGGCCTCCAGCAGGGCTTCCCCCTCCGGGGAAGACAGCGCGATGCAGACGACTCCCTGTCCGTGACTGCGTGACGGCCACACCCGGACGTCGCCGGTCCCGGTGGGTCGGTGCAGTCCCTCCGCGAGGAGGTCGCGGGCGAACACCCACTCCACGGTCTCGTCGGCACCGGTGTGGAAGGTGGCGTGCACGGCATAGGGGTCGGCAGTGTCGTAGCGCAGGCCCGCGGGGACGGGCAGTGACGACTCGCTGGACACGATGAGGCGCAGGTGCAGCTCGCAGCTGACCGTGGTGTTCATAAGCGCCAGGGCCTTTCGCTCAGTGTGCGCTCGGGGAATCGCACGTCGGCGAACGGACCATCCCACCCCCAGCGACGATGTAAACCCCTCTGTCCCGATTCGGGCGGCGTCGGTAACCCTTCCGGCGCATTGCGCATTGGCTCGGAACCGGAGCGGAACCGGGCGGGAAGTGGATATCGCCGCCGACCGGGCGGCGGCCGGCGAGGTGTCGGGAATGGCTACGGATCGTGACGGGTGGCGACAGGCGGGCTGGTGGAGGCCGGTGCGCGGTGGCGGGGGAGGGGGTGGCACGGAGCACCCCTCGGGATGCGGTAATGTTTTCCCTGCAGCCGGGCGATTAGCTCAGCGGGAGAGCACTTCGTTCACACCGAAGGGGTCACTGGTTCGATCCCAGTATCGCCCACCGGATTGCAAGTAAGGCGTAGGACCTCGGTTATTTATTGACCGGAGTCCTACGCCTTTTTGTTGTTCTCCGAGTCGCCGGCAAGTCGCCCGGCAAGTCGCGGACAAGTCGCTGTCGGCAGGGTGCCGGAAGTTCGTCGGAACTGAGGGCTCGTCACCGTGCCTTTCCCGTGCGGCTGCTGTCGCGGTGTCGGGCGTCGGGCGGGGTGCGGCGGTCGGAACCGCGTTGCGGGACACCCCCGGGACGGTGCTATCGTTCTTCTCGTTGCCCGGGCGATTAGCTCAGCGGGAGAGCACTTCGTTCACACCGAAGGGGTCACTGGTTCGATCCCAGTATCGCCCACCGGACAACATCGGGCCCCAACTGCCAAGGCAGTTGGGGCCCGATGCGTTTGCTTCCGGCGGCGTTGTCGCGGTGGTCTCAGGCCGCGCTCTCGCAGCGGTGCGCCGTGGCGAGCGGCACTCCGCAGCCGGCGCACCGGGCCGGGCGCAGCGGCCAGGAGCGGTCGACGTGCTCCGGAGTCCCGGACCGGTCGAACCAGTTCTGCAGTCCGCGCGCCTGGGCCGCGTGCCAGACGGCCTGCCGCCGGTGCAACTCGCCGACCGTGAGATCGCCCAGCGCGGTGCGGTGTCGCCGACCGAGCGCGCGGACCAACTGCAGTGCGGCCCACGCGTCCGCGCCCGCGTCGTGCGCGTCGGCCAGCTCGACGCCGTAGTGCGCGCAGAGGTCGGTCAGCGTGCGGCGGCCCTTGCGGTAGCGGTCCACATGCTTGTCCAGCACCCGCGGATCGACCACCAGCAGCTCGGCGTCGGCCAGCACCGAGGCCAGCGAGCTCTGCCGGTGCCGGCGCAACTCCCGGTCCAGCAGCGTCAGATCGTATGGAGCGTTCATCACCACCAGCGGCACCCCGGCGCGCGCCTGCTCGGCCAGCGCCCGGGCGATCTCCGCGGCCACCACCGCCGGCGAACGGCCGTGCGCCCGCACCTGCTCGTCGGTTATCCCGTGCACGGCCCGGGCCCCGTCCGGGATCGGGATCCCCGGATCGGCGAGCCAACTCAGCCGTTCCACCGGGGCGTCCGGGGCGGACTGCAGGACCAGGGCGGCCGACACCACGCGGTCCTGCTCCACGTCCACCCCGGTGGTCTCGGTGTCGAAGGAGGCCAGTCGGCCTTCGTACCAGTGCGGGCTCTCCATCATGACCACCCCTCAGCTCCACCGACCGCTCCCGCGGACCGGCCTGGTGCACCGTCGAGGACTGACGGTGCACCGGCTCACGGTGCGGTGCTGAGCAGGTGATACCCCGGGGCCGTACCGCTTCAATCCCGCTCGAACCGGCTCGAACCGGCGCGGGCCCCGCCGGGGCATGGACAGGTGCACGGCTAGGTGCACGGCGAGCGCGGCGGGCTCGGTACCATCGGGGAACGCAGCACCTGCTGCGCCTCGTCAAGCCCCATCAAGCCAGCACGTCAGGAGAGACCGGTGACGGACGTCCGGGTAATCATCAACCGCGAACCCGATCGGGAAGAGCGCGTGGTGACCACGGGCACTACCGCCGCCGAGCTGTTCGCCGACGACCGCGCGGTGATCGCGGCGCGCGTCGCGGGTGCGTTGAAGGACCTGGCCTACCAGGTGCAGGACGGCGACGAGGTCGAGCCCGTCGAGCTCACCAGCCAGGACGGCCTCAACATCCTGCGCCACTCCACCGCGCACGTGATGGCCCAGGCCGTGCAGGAGCTCTTCCCCGAGGCCAAGCTGGGCATCGGCCCGCCGATCAAGGACGGCTTCTACTACGACTTCGACGTCGAGAAGCCGTTCCACCCCGATGACCTCAAGGCCATCGAGAAGAAGATGCAGGAGATCATCAAGCGGGGGCAGAAGTTCTCCCGCCGGGTGGTCACCGACGACGCTGCGCGCGAGGAACTGGCGAACGAGCCCTACAAGCTGGAGCTGATCGGGCTCAAGGGGTCGGCCGCCACCGCGGGCGAGGGCGCGGATGTCGAGGTGGGCAGCGGCGAGCTGACCATCTACGACAACCTCGACCCGAAGAGCGGCGAGCTCTGCTGGGGCGACCTGTGCCGTGGTCCGCACCTGCCGAGCACCCGGATGATCCCGGCGTTCAAGATCATGCGCTCGGCCGCCGCGTACTGGCGGGGCAGCGAGAAGAACAAGCAGCTCCAGCGCCTCTACGGGACCGCCTGGCCGACCAAGGACGAGCTGAAGGCGCACCTGGACTTCCTCACCGAGGCGGCCAAGCGCGACCACCGCAAGCTCGGCAGCGAGCTGGACCTCTTCTCCATCCCGGAGGAGATCGGCTCCGGCCTCGCGGTCTTCCACCCCAAGGGCGGCGTGATGCGCCGGGCCATGGAGGACTACTCGCGCAAGCGGCACGAGGAGGCGGGCTACGAGTTCGTCTACACCCCGCACGCCACCAAGGGCACCCTGTTCGAGCTCTCCGGCCACCTGGACTGGTACGCCGACGGCATGTACCCGCCCATGCAGCTCGACGGCGAGAACGACTACTACCTCAAGCCGATGAACTGCCCGATGCACAACCTGATCTACCGCTCGCGCGGTCGGTCCTACCGTGAACTGCCGCTGCGGCTCTTCGAGTTCGGCACGGTGTACCGGTACGAGAAGTCCGGTGTGGTGCACGGTCTGACCCGGGCCCGCGGCTTCACCCAGGACGACGCGCACATCTACTGCACCAAGGAGCAGATGGCCGGTGAGCTGGACTCGCTGCTCACCTTCGTGCTGGACCTGCTGCGCGACTACGGCCTGACCGACTTCTACCTGGAGCTCTCCACCCGGGACCCGGAGAAGTCGATCGGCTCGGACGAGGACTGGGCGGAGGCCACCGAGACCCTGCGGGCGGCGGCCGAGAAGCAGAACCTCGAACTGGTCCTGGACCCCGAGGGTGCGGCCTTCTACGGCCCGAAGATCTCGGTGCAGGCGCGGGACGCGATCGGGCGGACCTGGCAGATGTCGACCATCCAGGTCGACTTCCAGCTGCCGAACCGCTTCGAGCTGGAGTTCCAGGGCGCGGACGGCAACCGGCAGCGGCCCGTGATGATCCACCGTGCGCTGTTCGGCTCGATCGAGCGCTTCTTCGCGGTGCTGCTGGAGCACTACGCGGGCGCGATGCCGCCGTGGCTGGCGCCGGTGACGGTGGTCGGCATCCCGATCACCGAGGAGCACGTGCCGTACCTGCAGGAGGTGGCGGCCGAGCTGAAGAAGCACGGGATCCGGGTCGAGGTGGACGCCTCGGACGAGCGGATGCAGAAGAAGATCAGGACGGCGCAGAAGAACAAGATCCCCTTCATGCTGATCGCGGGCAACGACGACGTCGAGGCCGGCGCGGTGAGCTTCCGCTACCGCAGCGGTGAGCAGAAGAACGGCGTGCCGGTCGCCGAGGCCGTGGCGGAGATCGTCGACGCGGTGCAGCGCCGGATCCAGGTCTGACCGTGACCTGACCGACCGCTGAGCCGAAGTGCGGGGCGGACTCCTTTCACCAGGAGTCCGCCCCGCACTGGTTCGGTGGCCCAGTGGGGCGAATATGCTGATCGGCATGACGAGTGAGCCGGAACTGCAGCAGGGCGTCGGGGAGCCGGACGGCTTCCAGCGCCTGTGGACGCCCCATCGGATGGCCTATATCCAGGGTGAGAACAAGCCCACCGGACCGGCTCCCGACGACGGGTGTCCGTTCTGCTCGATCCCCTCGCTCAGCGACGAGGACGGGCTGATCGTCACCCGTGGCACGCACGTCTTCGCGGTGCTCAACCTCTACCCGTACAACGGCGGGCACCTGATGCTGGTCCCGTACCGGCACGTGGCCGACTACACCGAGTTGACCGACGAGGAGACCGTCGAGCTGGCGCTGCTCACCAAGCAGGCGATGACGGCGCTGCGGGCGGCCTCCGGGGCGCACGGGTTCAACATCGGGATGAACCAGGGTGGTGCGGCGGGCGCGGGGATCGCGGCGCATCTGCACCAGCACGTGGTGCCGCGCTGGGGCGGGGACACCAACTTCATGCCGGTGGTGGGTCACACCAAGGTGCTGCCCCAACTGCTGGCGGACACCCGCAAGATGCTGGCCGACGCCTGGCCGCAGGTGTGAGCGGAGCGCGGTGAGCGGCCCCGGCACTCGTCACGAGTGCCGGGGCCGCTCACTGTTTCGCGGCTCGGTCAGCCGGCGTCGTAGGCGTCCGCCTTGAACGGCCGCACGCCCTGCAGCTCCGACTTGAGGATCAGGCCGCGGTTGGCGAACCGGTCGGTGCTGATGTCGTGGTCGGACAGGAACTCCACCGTCGCGGCGAGCACCGCGCTGACCACGGGGGCGGTGATCCGCATCGAGTCGTCGGCCATGAAGCGGCTGTTCCAGGGCGCGGTCGCCCAGGCGGTGCGCAGGCCGAAGGGTTCCGGGAGCTTCATCGTGCCGCCGAGCCAGGCGAGCAGGCCGGGCGCCCGCCAGAACGGTGCCCGCAGGGCCTGGCGGACCACCTCGTCGTTGTCGATCAGCGGCAGGGTGACGGTCCGCTCCTCCCAGAACTTGCCGGTCTTGGCCTCGGTGCGCTCCTTGGCCTTGGGCTTGTCGTGGAAGAGGCCGGGGACCGGGCCGAGGGTGTGGCCGTTGACCGAGACCCGCAGGGTGTTGCTGAGCACGGTGACGGTGACCAGCACGCTGACGATCAGCCGGCCCTTGTTGAGGACGAACTGGGTGCCCAGGTAGTGGCGGGGGCCGTCGAGGCCGAAGCCCTGGCGGTTGGCGACGCTGACCACGGCGTGGTCGCGCATCCGCGGGCCGTCCATGTCGGGCCCGCCGGGGCGGCCGATCTCGTCCGCGCCGGCGCCGACCTCCATGATCACCCACTGCTCGACCGAGGAGTGCGGCACTGCGCCGTTGCCGACGCCGCTGCGCCCGAGGCCGTTGAGCCGGTCGGTGATCTTCTTGACCAGGTCCCAGGTGTGGAAGGAGCGGAACTCCTCATGGCCCTCGGCGGGCTTGAGGTCCTCGACCATCTCCCAGGAGCCCCAGCGCTTGCCGAGGCCGAGTATCCCGTTGGCGCCGGCGTAGTGCAGGACGTTGGTGTCCTGCTCCAGCGAGAGCTGGGTGAGCTGGGTCTTGAGCTGGGCGGCGCGCTCGTCCTGGTCGTTGCGCGGGACGGCCTGCGGGACGACGGCGACGGCACCGCCGTCGATGACGTCGGTCCAGCGCTCCCGCATGTCCCGCACGAAGACCAGGCAGATCCGCTTGGCGATGAACCAGCCGAGCACGGGCATCAGCATGACCACCCGGCAGTAGACGCCGAGCGGGCCGCCGACCGGGGGGCGCAGCGCGAGCAGCGCGGCCAGGCCGAGCAGCAGGACCAGCACCAGCGGTCCGTACAGGCCCTCCCGCCGCGAGCTCGCCGAGCTCAGCCACAAGCGCAGCCGGAAGGCGGCGAGCCAGAGCAGCGTGCCGGGCAGGAAGAGGACGCCGGTGAGCACGGTGACCAGCATCAGCCGGCGGTCGCGGGTGTCCCGCAGCGCCTCGGCGGCCAGGCAGTGCTCGACCACCATCCGGGGCTCGGTGCCGAACGAGGGCACGATGGGTTTGCGTCCGGCGCCCAGGGTCCGGGCGATCACGGCCTTGCTGAAGGCCTCGCCGACGTTGGGGGCCATCAGCTTGAAGCGGCCCTTCTTGCCGGTGACGCCCTCCTGCACGGCGGCGACGAAGTCGTCCAGATTGCCGTCCCGGTAGGCGAGCGACGAGAGTGCCTGGGTGACCGCGGTCTGCGGCCCGGCGTCGGTCCGGGGTATCTGCGCCCCGGGGGTCATGTCGAGCTTGCTCATGGCTGCGGCCTCCCCTCCTCCCCTGTCAGCGGCAGGGTATCGCGCCACCGGCCGGTCAGGTTGATGATCGCCTGAATCACCGTCATCAGGACGGTGTGGGGCGAGTCTTCCCCCGATACCGCCGGTTCGATCCGGATGGTGCAGGATCGATGCCATGGTGACTGAGGAAGCCCTCGTCCAGGCCCCTGATCCGGTGCTGGTCTTCGACGGTGACTGCGCGTTCTGCTCCTCGTGCGTGCGGATCGCCGAGCGGTATCTGCGGCAGACGCTGGCCTCGGGGGGTTGGACGGCCGAGCCGCTGCAGTTCGCCGATCTCGCGGCGTTGGGTGTCACCCGGGAGCGGGCGGAGCGTGAGGTGCTCTGGGTCACGCCGACGGGGGAGGTGTACGGCGGTGCGCAGGCGGTGGCGAAGCTGCTGCTGCGGTCGGGGAACGTCTGGGCGTACCTCGGTGCGGTGCTGCGGTTGGCGCCGGTGCGGCCGGTGGCGGCGGCGGTGTACCGGCTGGTGGCCCGCTACCGGCACCGGATGCCGGGCGGCACGGCGGCCTGCGCACTGCCGGGCCGACCGTCGTAGCGCGGGTAGCACGGCCCGCCCACGCCGATCGGGTGTGGGGCGGCCGAGCGGGCCTGGCGGCCTGGATACCATGGGTCACGCCGGGTGGGCTGATCCGTCCGGCCGCCCGGTGCTGCCGCAGCTGATGGCCGCCGGTGTACTCCCTGCAGTGAGATCGGAGCGGTCGGGAAGGCCATGCTCAACAAATACGCGCGTGCCTTCTTCACACGTGTCCTGACGCCGTTCGCCGCGCTGCTGCTGCGCTGGGGGGTCAGCCCGGACGCGGTGACCCTGGTCGGCACGGCCGGCTCGGTGGCCGGTGCGCTGGTCTTCTTCCCGCGCGGGCAGTTCTTCTGGGGAACGATCACGATCACCCTGTTCATCTTCTCGGACCTGGTGGACGGGAACATGGCCCGGCAGGCGGGCACCTCCAACAAGTGGGGGGCGTTCCTGGACTCCACGCTGGACCGGGTGGCGGACGCGGCGATCTTCGGCGGTCTGGCGCTCTGGTACGCGGGCAAGGGTGACAACGACCTGCTCTGCGCGGTGTCGGTGCTCTGCCTGGCGAGCGGCCAGGTGGTGTCGTACACCAAGGCCCGGGCGGAGAGCCTGGGGCTGCCCTGTGACGTGTCGGGGCTGGTGGAGCGGGCCGAGCGGCTGGTGATCACGCTGGTGGCGGCCGGGCTGTCGGGTCTGCACACCTTCGGGGTGCCGTACATCGAGTGGCTGCTGCCGGTGGCGCTCTGGCTGGTCGGTGCGGGCAGCGTGGTCACGGTGCTGCAGCGGATGCTGACGGTGCGCCGGGAGGCCTTCGAGGCGGCGGCGCTCGCCGCACAGGGAACCACAACCGCACGGGAGAGTTGAGGCAGCCGGATGCGCGAGAAGCTGGTCGAGTCCGGGTACGCCGCGGGCTGGGCGGTTCTGAAGCTGCTGCCGGAGCCGGTGGTGGGGGTGCTCGGTGACCGGATCGCGGATGCGGTCTGGCGGCGGCAGGGGCGCGGGGTGCACCAGCTGGAGAAGAACCTGGCCCGGGTGCGGCCGCAGGCCTCGCCGGCCGAGCTGCGCGAGCTGTCGCGCGCCGGGATGCGCTCCTACCTGCGCTACTGGATGGAGTCGTTCCGGCTGCCGGTGTGGAACGACCGCAAGATCGCCGACCGGATGCAGGTGGACGGCATCGAGCACCTGGTGGCGGCGATGGAGTCCGGGCGGGGCGCGATCATAACGCTGCCGCACATGGGGAACTGGGACCTGGCCGGTGCCTGGGTGGTGCGGCACCTGGGCTTCAACTTCACCACGGTCGCCGAGCGGCTGAAGCCGGAGTCGCTCTTCGACCGCTTCGTGGCCTACCGCGAGGGCCTGGGGATGGAGGTGCTGGCTCTGACCGGCAGCGACATCTCGGTGATCGGCACACTGGCCCGGCGGCTTCGCGAGGGCAAGCTGATCTGCCTGGTCGGGGACCGGGACCTGTCGGCGGCCGGGCTGCCGGTGGACTTCTTCGGCGAGACCACCCGGATGCCGGCCGGCCCGGCGGCGCTGGCCCAGCGGACCGGGGCGGCGCTGCTGCCCGTGACGCTCTGGTACGACGGACCGGTGCAGCGGGCTCGGATCCACCCGCCGGTCGAGGCGCCGGCCGAGCTGGGCCGGCAGGCGGCCAAGTCGGCGATGACGCAGGCGATGGCGGACATCTGGGCGGCGGGGATCGCGCGGCATCCGCAGGACTGGCACATGCTGCAGCGCTTCTGGCTGGCCGACCTGCCGTCAACTCCTCAGCCACAGGCTGCTGCTGACGAGACGTCAGCCGAACCGTCGCCCCGTGCCCAGCAGGGGGAGCCGCGATGAAGATCGGCATCGTCTGCCCGTACGACTGGGACGTCCCCGGGGGCGTGCAGTTCCACATCCGGGACCTGGCCGAGCACCTGATCGGTCTTGGGCACAAGGTCTCGGTGCTGGCGCCGGCCGACGACGAGTCGGCACTGCCCGGGTACGTGGTCTCGGCGGGCCGGGCGGTGGCCGTCCCCTACAACGGGTCGGTGGCCCGGCTGAGTTTCGGGATCATCTCGGCGACCCGGGTGCGGCGCTGGCTGCGGGACGGCGAGTTCGACATCCTGCACGTGCACGAGCCGGCCTCGCCGAGCCTGTCGATGCTGGCGGCCTGGGCGGCGACCGGGCCGATGGTGGCCACCTTCCACACCTCCAACCCGCGTTCGCGGGCGATGATCGCGGCCTCGCCGATCCTGCAGCCGGCGCTGGAGAAGATCAGCGCCCGGATCGCGGTGAGCGAGTACGCGCGGCGCACCCTGGTGGAGCACCTGGGCGGGGACGCCGTGGTGATCCCGAACGGGGTGGACGTCTCGTTCTTCGCCCGGGCCGAGCCCGACCCGCGCTGGACCGGCGGCACGATCGGCTTCATCGGCCGGATCAACGAGCCGCGCAAGGGCCTGCCGTCGCTGCTGGCCGCGCTGCCGGCGATCATCGCGGCGCGCCCCGAGGTGCGGCTGCTGGTGGCCGGCAAGGGTGACGAGGAGGAGGCCGTCGCGGGGCTGGCGCCCGAGGTGCGGGCCCACGTGGAGTTCCTCGGCATGGTCAGCGACGAGGAGAAGGCGCGGCTGCTGCGCAGCGTCGACCTGTACGTGGCGCCCAACACCGGGGGCGAGAGCTTCGGGATCATCCTGGTGGAGGCGATGTCGGCGGCGGCTCCGGTACTGGCCAGCGACCTGGACGCGTTCGCCCAGGTGCTGGACGGCGGGCAGGCGGGGGAGCTGTTCGCGGTGGCGGACCCGGCGGCGCTGGCCGAGGCGGCGGTGCGGCTGCTGGGCGACCCGGTGCGGTTGGCCGAGCTGCGCACGGCGGCGGCCGCGCATGTCCGGCGGTTCGACTGGGAGACGGTCGGCGCGGACATCCTGGCGGTCTACGAGACGGTCGCCGACGGGACGGGCGGCGCGCCCAAGGTGCGCGAGGACGACCGGACCAGCTGGCGCGAGCGGCTCGGGCTGTCGCAGGGCCGGTAGCGTAGCGCCTCGTGACTACCTGGATCTGGGCCGCGATCGCCGTGGTGCTCGTCGCGGTCTACCTGAGCTGGACCGCGGGCCGACTCGACCGGCTGCACGCGCGGATCGACGCCGCGCGGGCGGCGTTGGACGCGCAGTTGCTTCGACGCGCCTCGGTGGCGCAGGAGTTGGCCACCTCCTCGCTGCTCGACCCGGCCACCTCGCTCGTGCTGTACGAGGCTTCGCACGCCGCGCGGCAGGCCGACGAGGAGCACCGGGAGGTGGCGGAGAGCGACTTGAGCCAGGCGCTGCGGGCGGTCTTCGCCGAGCCCGAGCAGGTGGCGGAGTTGCGCGCGGCGCCCGGTGGCGAGGAGGCGCTGCGCGACCTGACCTCGGCGGTGCGCCGGGTGCCGATGGCCCGTCGGTTCCACAACGACGCGGTGCGGGCGGCGCGCGCGGTGCGGACGCATCGACTGGTGCGCTACTTCCGGCTGGCCGGGCGGGCGCCGTTCCCGCTGGCCTTCGAGATGGACGACGAGCCGCCGGCGGCGCTGCTCCCGCAGGGCTCGCCGGCCTAGCTGCTGCCCTGGATAGGCTCGGGAGGGGCTCGGGACGGGCTCGGGGCGGTACCGTACCTGGTCGCGCAGGGTGGGACCTACGGCCTGTTTGGCGTATGGATCGGGCACGTCTGGACCGGGTGGCGCATCGATCACTTACCCGAACGGCCTACCATGGGGCGATAGCACACCGATTCGTCTTCGAGTGAGGTCTCACGTGTCCACCAGCACTCCCGCTTCCGCCGACCAGCCGCAGATCGGTACCGCCCGGGTCAAGCGCGGCATGGCCGAGCAGCTCAAGGGCGGTGTGATCATGGACGTGGTCAACGCCGAGCAGGCCAAGATCGCCGAGGACGCGGGTGCCGTCGCGGTCATGGCGCTCGAGCGGGTCCCCGCCGACATCCGCAAGGACGGCGGCGTGGCTCGGATGTCCGACCCGGACATGATCGACGGCATCATCAACGCCGTCTCCATCCCGGTCATGGCGAAGTCCCGGATCGGCCACTTCGTCGAGGCCCAGGTGCTGCAGGCGCTCGGCGTCGACTACATCGACGAGTCCGAGGTGCTCACCCCGGCCGACGAGGTCAACCACTCGGACAAGTGGGCCTTCACCACCCCCTTCGTCTGCGGTGCCACCAACCTCGGTGAGGCGCTGCGCCGGATCGCCGAGGGTGCGGCGATGATCCGCTCCAAGGGCGAGGCCGGCACCGGCAACGTGGTCGAGGCCGTGCGCCACATGCGCCAGATCAACTCCGACATCCGCCGCCTGACCACCCTCGACGAGAACGAGCTGTACGTCGCGGCCAAGAACCTCCAGGCCCCGTACGAGCTGGTCAAGGAGGTCGCGCAGCTGGGCAAGCTCCCGGTCGTGCTGTTCTCCGCCGGTGGCGTGGCCACCCCGGCCGACGCCGCGCTGATGATGCAGCTGGGCGCCGAGGGCGTCTTCGTCGGCTCGGGCATCTTCAAGTCCGGCGACCCGGCCAAGCGCGCCGCCGCCGTGGTCAAGGCCACCACCTTCTTCGACGACCCGAAGGTGATCGCGGACGTCTCGCGCGGCCTGGGCGAGGCCATGGTCGGCATCAACTGCGACACCCTGCCGGAGAGCGAGCGCTACGCGAACCGCGGCTGGTAGCCACTCCCGTCCGTCCGGTCCGCCGCGCCGAAGCTGGTGCGGCGGACCGTCGCACATCCCCCCGCGAACCCTGCGAAGAACGAAGCGCGAAGAAGGTAGTCCACCGTGTCCAGCAGCACCCCCGTGATCGGCGTCCTGGCCCTGCAGGGCGATGTCCGCGAGCACCTGATCGCGCTCGCCGAGGCGGACGCCCTGGCCCGCCCGGTCCGTCGGCCCGAGGAGCTGGCCGCCGTCGACGCCCTGGTCATACCGGGCGGCGAGTCCACCACCATGTCCAACCTGGCGCTGGCCTTCGGCCTGATGGAGCCGCTGCGCGCCCGGGTGGCCGCCGGGATGCCGGTCTACGGCTCGTGCGCGGGCATGATCATGCTGGCCGAGAAGATCCTGGACGGCCGGGACGACCAGCAGAGCGTCGGCGGCATCGACATGACGGTGCGGCGCAACGCCTTCGGCCGGCAGAACGAGTCCTTCGAGTCCGCGATCGACTTCACGGGCTTCGAGGGCGAGCCGGTGCATGGTGTCTTCATCCGCGCGCCGTGGGTCGAGTCGGTGGGCGCCCAGGTCGAGGTGCTGGCCGAGCTGCCGGCCGCCGACGGTGCCGACAGCCGGATCGTGGCGGTGCGCCAGGGTAATCTGCTGGCCACCTCCTTCCACCCGGAGCTGACGGGTGATCACCGGGTGCACGCGCTCTTCGTGCGGATGGTCGAGCAGGCCCGGGAAACGGCGGGCGCCTGACCGGTGCCAGGTGCGCCGTCCCGACACCGGTAGGATCTCCCCTGTTTCATTTCCCTTTGGCGACGTAAAGGAGCTGGTGATGTCCGGCCACTCTAAGTGGGCTACCACCAAGCACAAGAAGGCCGTGATCGACGCCAAGCGCGGCAAGCTCTTCGCCAAGATGATCAAGAACATCGAGGTGGCGGCGAAGACCGGCGGTCCCGACCCGGCCGGCAACCCGACGCTCTACGACGCCATCCAGAAGGCCAAGAAGAGCTCGGTCCCGATCGACAACATCAACCGCGCGGTCAAGCGCGGTGGCGGCCTGGAGGCCGGCGGGGCCGACTACTCGACGATCATGTACGAGGGCTACGGCCCCAACGGTGTCGCGGTGCTGATCGAGTGCCTCACCGACAACCGCAACCGCGCCGCCTCCGACGTGCGGGTGGCGATGACCCGCAACGGCGGCTCGATGGCCGACCCGGGCTCGGTGTCGTACCTGTTCAACCGCAAGGGCGTGGTGATCGTCCCGAAGAGCGACGGCGTGGACGAGGACAAGGTCCTCGAGGTCGTGCTCGAGGCCGGCGTCGACGTCGAGGAGGTCAACGACCTCGGCGACACCCTCGAGGTGGTCTCCGAGGCGACCGACATGGTCGCGGTGCGCACCGCGCTGGTGGACGGCGGGCTCGACTACGACTCGGCCGACGCCAACTTCGTGCCCAGCATGCAGGTCGAGCTGGACGTGGACGGCGCCCGCAAGATCCTCAAGCTGATCGACGCGCTGGAGGACAGCGACGACGTGCAGAACGTCTTCGCCAACTTCGACATCTCCGACGAGGTGGGTGCGCAGCTCGACGCCGAGTGAGGTGACGTGCTCTCCGGCCCGGTGGTCCGCCTGGACCGCCGGGCCGGTGTCGTCTGAGGGGTTGTCGGGGGGTTGTCGCAGGTGCCCGCTAGGGTCTGTCTCTGGGGTCTGAGCAGGCGGGACTGACGGAGGGTGGGAGCGTGCGGGTACTGGGCGTGGACCCGGGGCTGACCAGGTGCGGCGTCGGCGTGGTCGACGGTGCGCCGGGCCGGCCGCTGCGGATGATCGGCGTCGGGGTGGTGCGCACCCCCGCCGAGGAGGAGGTCCCGCGCCGGCTGCTGGCCATCGAGGACGGCCTGGAGCAGTGGCTGGACGCCCACCGCCCCGACATCGTCGCCATCGAGCGGGTCTTCGCGCAGCACAACGTGCGCACCGTGATGGGGACGGCGCAGGCCAGCGCGGTCGCCATGCTCTGCGCCAGCCGGCGCGGCCTGCCGGTGGTGCTGCACACGCCCAGTGAGGTCAAGGCCGCCGTCACGGGCTCGGGCCGGGCCGACAAGGCGCAGGTCACGGCGATGGTGACCCGGCTGCTGCGGCTGGACGCACCCCCGAAGCCGGCCGATGCCGCGGACGCGTTGGCGCTGGCGATCTGCCACATCTGGCGCGGCACGGCCACCGACAAGATCGCGGCCGCGCTGGCCCGCACCACCACGACCACCCGACCCAAGGAGTACCGCCCGTGATCGCCTTCGTCCAGGGTCCCGTGGCGGCCCTCGCTCCCGGCACCGCCGTGGTCGAGGTCGGCGGGGTCGGTATGGCGGTGCAGTGCACGCCCAACACGCTGGCCGCGCTGCGCCTCGGCGAGCCGGCCAGGCTGGCCACCTCGCTGGTGGTGCGGGAGGACTCGCTCACCCTGTACGGCTTCGCGGACGACGACGAGCGGGCCACCTTCGAGGTGCTGCAGGCCGCCCCCGGGGTGGGCCCGCGGGTGGCGCAGGCGATGCTCGCCGTGCACAGCCCCGACGCGCTGCGCCTCGCGGTGGCCAACGGGGACGAGCGGGCGCTGATCCAGGTGCCCGGGATCGGCAAGGCCAAGGCGGCCAAGTTGCTGCTGGAGTACAAGAACAAGCTGGGCGCCCCGAGCGGTGCCGTGCCCGCCCAGAAGCCGCTCGCCGCCGGTCCTGCGCCGTGGAGCGAGCAGCTGCACGCCGCGCTGGTCGGCCTGGGCTACGCTCCGCGCGAGGCCGAGGAGGCGGTGGTCGCGGTGACACCGGAGGCCGAGGCGCAGCGGAGCACCGACGTCGGCGCGCTGCTGAAGGCGGCGCTGCGCACCCTGAGCCGCGCGCGGTAGTTCACGCCGCAGCCATGTGACACGTAGTCAATCAAGCACCGCGTCAATGAAGCACTGCATCAACTTGTCGACTTGGAGCCAGCCCTGATGAGCCCGTACGACTCCGACCCCGCCGACCGCCTGGTGGCGGCGGCCGCCGACGAGGCGGACCAGGCGGTCGAGGCGGCGCTGCGCCCCAAGCTGCTGGACGAGTTCATCGGCCAGGAGCGGGTGCGCGAACAGCTCTCGCTGGTGCTGCGCGCGGCCCGCAAGCGCGGTGCCGCCCCCGACCACGTGCTGCTGAGCGGACCGCCCGGGCTCGGCAAGACCACGCTGTCGATGATCATCGCGGCCGAGCTGAACGCCCCGCTCCGGATCACCTCGGGCCCGGCCATCCAGCACGCCGGCGACCTGGCGGCGATCCTCTCCTCGCTGACCGAGGGCGAGGTGCTCTTCCTCGACGAGATCCACCGGATGTCCCGGCCCGCCGAGGAGATGCTCTACATGGCGATGGAGGACTTCCGGGTCGACGTGATCGTCGGCAAGGGCCCGGGCGCCACCGCGATCCCGCTGGAGCTGCCGCCGTTCACCCTGGTCGGCGCCACCACCCGGGCCGGCCTGCTGCCGCCGCCGCTGCGCGACCGGTTCGGTTTCACCGGCCACATGGAGTTCTACGCCGCCGCCGAGCTGCAGCGGGTGGTGCACCGCTCGGCCGCGCTGCTCGACGTGGAGATCGACCCGGTCGGTGCCGCCGAGATCGCCGGCCGCTCCCGGGGCACCCCGCGGATCGCCAACCGGCTGCTGCGCCGGGTGCGGGACTACGCCCAGGTCGAGCACGACGGCCGGATCACCCAGGCGATCGCCGCCAAGGCGCTGGCGGTCTACGAGGTGGACGCGCGTGGTCTGGACCGGTTGGACCGGGCGGTGCTGGACGCGCTGCTGCGGCTCTTCGGCGGCGGGCCGGTGGGCCTGTCCACGCTGGCCGTCGCGGTGGGGGAGGAGGCCGAGACGGTGGAGGAGGTGGCCGAGCCCTTCCTGGTCCGCGAGGGGCTGCTGGCCCGCACCCCGCGCGGCCGGATCGCCACCGCCGCGGCCTGGCAGCACCTCGGACTGACCCCGCCGCCCCAGGTCGGCGGGCGCGGCGGGCTGCCCGGGCAGCAGCAGTTCTTCGCGGCCGGATCAGCAGCCGGATCGGCGGCCGAGTCAGCGCCCGGATCAGCGCTCGAGTCAGCGGCCGGATCGGCACCCGAATCAGCGACCGGATCGACGGCCGCGTTGACGCCCGCATTGACGCCGGAAGAACCCGTCCAGGACTGACCGTGTCAGAGACTCGCCACCTTTGGCGGCGGGATGCGATGCTTGGCGTTGTCCGATCAGAGCGGGTCTCCTAGACTTCGCCGGACCGCCCCGTCTCGCCTGGCGGGCCGACCATCGCCTGTGGCTGTCCATCGGGTAGCCCGTAAGGACCTTTTGCTGTGAATCTCCTCATTCTTCTCCTCCCGATCGCTGCGATCTTCCTCATGTTCCGATCGCAGAAGAAGCGGCAGCAGCAGGCGCAGACCATGCAGTCGGCGCTGGAGCCGGGCGCTGCGGTGCGCACCATCGGGGGCATGTACGCCCAGGTGATCGCGATCAACGAGAGCTCCGTGGAGCTGGAGATCGCCCCTGGTGTGGTGACCCACTTCTCGAAGAGTGCGATCGCCGCGGTCATCGAGCCGCAGGAGTACGACGAGATCATCAACGGCCGTCCCGAGGAGGACGAGTCCGTGGAGCTCACCGACGAGCACGTCGAGGACGAGCTCCTCGCCGACGAGCACGTCGAGGACGAGGCCGTGCGGGAGGACGTCAGCCTGGAGAAGGCCGACAGCGACACGCCCGCGGCCAAGTAGCACGACGACGGTCCGCACCACCACTTCACGGTTGTCCGCAGCTCAGCGCCGCCTCCTGCCCCCACGCGGGTCGGCGCGCTGAGCCGGCGGCATGGGACAGGGAGAAACGAGCAAGGTGGCAACACCCAAGTCGCGTCCGCGCGACGGTTATCCGGGGCGGGCTCTGGCCCTCATCCTGGTGGTCACCGTCGGACTGGTCGCCCTCATGTTCGGGACAGGCCACAAGACGCCTCGCCTCGGTATCGATCTCGCGGGTGGGACCAGCATCACGCTGACGGCCACCTCGAAGGACAAGGCCGCGGTCAACTCGTCGAACATGAACATCGCGGTCGGGATCATCCAGAAGCGCGTCAACGCCTTCGGTGTCTCCGAGGCCGAGGTTCAGACCCAGGGCAACGACAACATCATCGTTGACATCCCGAAGGGGACGAACAGCCAGCAGGCGGCGCAGCAGGTCGGTACCACGGCCCAGCTGTACTTCCGGCCGGTGCTGGCGACCGCGCCCAGTGGTGTGACCCTGCCGCCCGCCACCAGCAGCCCGAGCGCCGCCGCCAGCGGCAGCGCCAGTGGCAGCCCGAGCGCGAGTGCCAGTGCCAGTGCCGGCGGCTCGGCCAGTGCCGCCGCCGGTTCGCCGAGCGCCGGCGCCAGCTCGTCCAAGGCCGGCCGCGCGCTCTCCGAGGGCCTGCTGGCCGACGCGAGCGGTTCGCCGAGCGCCGGTTCCAGCGCCGCCCCCTCGGGCTCCGCGTCGGCCCCGGCCGGCGGCAGCGCCGCCCCAAGCTCCGCCGCCTCCGCGCTCCCGCCGGTTCCGACCGCCCCGGCGGACGCCTCCAGCCAGCTCACCCAGGGCACCGTCCCGGCTGACCTGACCGCCAAGTTCGCCGCGCTGGACTGCTCCAACTCCACCCAGCGGATCGACTACCAGACCACGCCGGCCGCCGACACGGTCGCCTGCTCCTACAACAAGGAGCAGAACGCCTGGTACAAGTTCGCGCTCGGCCCGGTCGCGGTCAACGGCGCGGACGTCTCCAAGGCCCAGGCCGGCTACGACGCGCAGAACGCGGCCGGCTGGGAGGTCCAGCTGGGCTTCAACGACCGCGGTTCCAAGGCCTTCGCCACCACCACCGGCCAGCTGGCCACGCTGCCCGCCCCGACCAACCAGTTCGCCATCGTGCTGGACGGCCAGGTGGTCTCCCACCCGTACGTGCAGCAGTCGATCACCGGCGGTACCGCGGTGATCTCCGGCAGCTTCACCCAGAGCGACGCCAGCAACCTGTCCAACGTGCTGAGCTTCGGCGCGCTGCCGCTGAGCTTCACCCAGAGCGACATCACCACCGTCACCCCGCAGCTGGGCGGTGACCAGCTGCACGCCGGTCTGCTGGCCGGCGCGATCGGCCTGGCGCTGGTCGTCTTCTACTCGCTGCTGTACTACCGGGGCCTGGGTCTGGTCTCGATCGCCGGCCTGGTGGTCTCCGCGATCCTGACCTACACGATCATGTGCCTGCTGGGCGCCGGGATCGGCTTCGCGCTGAACCTGCCGGCTGTCTGCGGTGCGATCGTGGCGATCGGTATCACCGCGGACTCCTTCATCGTGTACTTCGAACGCATCCGCGACGAGGTGCGCGAGGGCGCCCCGCTGCGCTCGGCCGTCCAGCGTGCCTGGCCGCGAGCCCGCCGCACCATCCTGGTCTCCGACTTCGTGTCGTTCCTCTGTGCCGTGGTGCTGTACGTCTGCTCGGTCGGCAAGGTCCAGGGCTTCGCGTTCACGCTGGGTCTGACCACGCTGCTCGACATCGTGGTGATCTTCCTCTTCACCAAGCCGATGATCACCCTGCTGGCCCGGCGGAAGTTCTTCGCCAACGGCCACCCGTGGTCCGGTCTCGACCCGAAGCGTCTGGGCGCCCGCCCGCCGATCCGGAGCACCCGGCGTCGTCCCGCCACCTCCGCCGCCGTGAAGGAGGCCTGACGCCATGTCACGCTTCAGCAACCTGGGACACCGTCTCTACCAGGGCGAGATCAGCTTCGACTTCGTCGGTCGGCGCAAGATCTGGTACAGCATCTCGGCGGCGATCGCCGCGGCGGCGCTGATCGGCCTGACCGTGATCGGTCTGCACCTGAGCATCGACTTCAAGGGCGGCTCGGTCTACACGGTCAAGAAGCCCGGGCTGACCATCAGCCAGGCGCAGACCTCGATCGACAAGATCGTCGGGGACTCGACCCCGCAGGTGCAGGCCACCGGTGACGGCCAGATCCGGGTCCAGGTCAGCTCCAACGACAAGATCCAGTCCACCGAGGTGGTCCAGAAGCTCTCCACCGACCTCGGCATCGACCAGAGCGCGATCAACGCGCAGGTGGTCGGCCCGAGTTGGGGGCAGCAGATCTCGCAGAAGGCCCTGACCGGTCTGATCGTCTTCATGATCCTGGTCACCGCCTACCTGGCGATCGCCTTCGAGTGGCGGATGGCGGTGGCGGCCCTGGTCGCCCTGATCCACGACCTGCTGATCACCATCGGGGTCTACGCCCTGGTCGGCTTCGAGGTCTCGCCGGGTACCGTGATCGGCTTCCTGACCATCCTCGGTTACTCGCTCTACGACACGGTCGTCGTCTTCGACACCGTGAAGGAGAACACCAAGGGGATCGAGAAGCAGAACAAGCTCACCTACAGCGAGGCGGCCAACGCGGGCCTCAACCAGACCCTGGTCCGCTCGGTCAACACCACCGTGGTGGCCCTGCTGCCGGTGGCGGCGCTGCTCTTCATCGGCGGCGGCCTGCTCGGCGCCGGCACCCTGAACGACATCTCGCTCGCGCTCTTCGTCGGCCTGTCGGCCGGTGCGTACTCCTCGATCTGCGTCGCCACCCCGCTGCTCGCGCAGCTCAAGGAGCAGAGCCCGGAGATGCGGGCGCTGGCCAAGCGGGTCGCCCAGCGCAAGGCCGCGGACGCCAAGGCGGCGGCGGCCAAGGCGGCGGCCGGTGTGACCGACGAGGTGGACGACGAGATGTCGGGCACGGTCGAGGACAGCATCGCGGCCGGTATGGTCGGTCAGCGTAATCAGCCGGTCGGCCGGGCCCGTGGCAAGGGCCGCCCGTCCGGCAAGCGATGATCGAAGGACGCCCTGTGACCCCCGCCGACACCGCCCTGACCGAGCTGCTCACCAGCCGGATCAAGGACGTTCCCGACTACCCGAAGCCCGGGGTGCTGTTCAAGGACATCGCCCCGCTGCTGGCCGACGCCGAGGCGTTCGGCGCGCTCACCAAGGCGCTGGCCGAGCGGGCGAAGGAGCTGGGCGCGACCAAGGTGGTGGGGCTGGAGGCCCGCGGCTTCGTGCTGGCGGCCCCGGCGGCCTTCGCCGCCGGGCTCGGCTTCGTGCCGATCCGCAAGAAGGGCAAGCTGCCCGGCGAGGTCTTCCAGCAGTCCTACGACCTGGAGTACGGCTCCGCCACCCTGGAGGTGCAGTGCGACGCCTTCGCCCCTGGTGAGCGGGTGCTGGTGGTCGACGACGTGCTGGCCACCGGCGGCACCATCGCCGCCTCGCTGGACCTGGTCAGGCGCACCGGGGCCGAGCTGGTCGGCGTGGTCGTGCTGATGGAGCTGAGCAGCCTGCCCGGGCGGGCGCGGCTCGCCGAGCACCTCGGCGCGGCGCCGCTGGAGACCCTGGTCCTGGTCTGACCCAGCCGGCACCTGGGAGAGCAGGTCCGAAACGAGAGCGGTGACCGCGGTCGCGGTCACCGCTCTCGGCATGTCAGCCACCGGGCGGCGGAACACCGGCGCGTCACGCTCGGTACCATGAAGATTCATCCGGTGCGTACCGAGGAGTGTCTTTGCCAGACGAGGTAGTCCCTACGGCCGCCGCATCCAGCAGCCAGTCGGGCGGCGACGAGCCGGCCGGCCATCAAGCCGTGCCCGCGGGGGCCACCCCGGCGCGTCCCGTGCCGCCCGCCTCCGGGCTGGCCCGCGCGGTGGCGCCCGCGCTGCGCCAGGCCTCCTCCTCCGGCGGCATGCGCGCCCGCCTCGCCCGGTTCGGCGGCCAGCGGTCCACGGTGCTCAACCCCGTGCTGGAGCCGCTCTTCCGCACCATCAGGGCCGGCGACCCCAAGGCCGACCCGGCGCTGCTGCGCGACATCGAGCGCGCCTACGCGGTGGCCGAGCGCTGGCACCGCGGCCAGAAGCGCAAGAGCGGTGACCCGTACATCACCCACCCGCTGGCGGTCGCCACCATCCTCGCCGAGCTCGGCATGGACGCCCCGACCCTGATGGCCGGGCTGCTGCACGACACCGTGGAGGACACCGACTACGGCCTGGAGACGCTGCGCCAGGACTTCGGCGACTCGGTCGCGCTGCTGGTCGACGGCGTCACCAAGCTGGACAAGGTCAAGTTCGGCGAGGCCGCGCAAGCCGAAACGGTTCGCAAGATGGTCGTCGCGATGGCCAAGGACCCCCGGGTCCTGGTGATCAAGCTCGCCGACCGCCTGCACAACATGCGCACCATGCGGTACCTCAAGCGGGAGAAGCAGGAGAAGAAGGCCCGCGAGACGCTGGAGATCTACGCCCCGCTGGCGCACCGGCTGGGCATGAACACCATCAAGTGGGAGCTGGAGGACCTGGCCTTCGCCATCCTCTACCCCAAGATGTACGACGAGATCGTCCGGCTGGTCGCCGAGCGCGCGCCCAAGCGGGACGAGTACCTGGCCACCGTGATCGACCAGGTCCAGGGCGACCTGCGCGGGGCCCGGATCTCGGCCTCGGTGACCGGACGGCCGAAGCACTACTACTCGGTCTACCAGAAGATGATCGTCCGAGGCCGCGACTTCGCGGAGATCTACGACCTGGTGGGCATCCGGGTCCTGGTCGACACCGTCCGCGACTGCTACGCGGCGCTCGGCACCATCCACGCGCGGTGGAACCCGGTCCCCGGCCGGTTCAAGGACTACATCGCGATGCCCAAGTTCAACATGTACCAGTCGCTGCACACCACGGTGATCGGTCCCGGCGGCAAGCCGGTCGAGCTGCAGATCCGCACCTTCGACATGCACCGGCGCGCCGAGTACGGCATCGCCGCGCACTGGAAGTACAAGCAGCGCGCGGTGGCCGGCGCCTCCAAGGTGCGCACCGACACGCCGTCCCAGGCCCGCAAGGAGGACAAGGCCGGCGCGGTCAACGAGATGGCCTGGCTGCGCCAGCTGCTCGACTGGCAGAAGGAGACCGAGGACCCGAGCGAGTTCCTCGAGTCGCTGCGCTTCGACCTCTCCAACAACGAGGTCTTCGTCTTCACGCCCAAGGGCGACGTGATAGCGCTGCCCGCGGGCGCCACCCCGGTGGACTTCGCCTTCGCCGTGCACACCGAGGTCGGCTTCCGCTGCATCGGGGCCCGGGTCAACGGGCGCCTGGTGCCGCTGGAGTCGACCCTGGAGAACGGCGACACGGTCGAGGTCTTCACCTCCAAGGCCGAGGGCGCCGGACCGTCCCGGGACTGGCTCGGCTTCGTCAAGTCGCCCCGCGCGCGCAACAAGATCAAGGCCTGGTTCTCCAAGGAGCGCCGTGAGGAGGCGATCGAGCAGGGCAAGGAGGCCATCGCCCGCGCGATGCGCAAGCAGGGCCTGCCGATCCAGCGGATCCTCACCGGCGACTCGCTGGTGACGCTGGCGCACGAGATGCGCTACCCGGACATCTCCTCGCTCTACGCCGCGATCGGCGAGGGCCACGTCTCGGCGCAGTCCATCGTGCAGAAGCTGGTCCAGGCGCTCGGCGGCGAGGAGGGCGCCACCGAGGAGTTCGCCGAGACCGCCACGGTGCCGACCCACGACAACCGGGCCGCGCGCCGCCGCCGGGCCAAGGGCGACCCCGGGGTGATCGTCAAGGGCGTGGACGACGTCTGGGTCAAGCTCTCGCGCTGCTGCACCCCGGTGCCGGGCGACCCGATCGTCGGCTTCATCACCCGTGGCAACGGCGTCTCGGTGCACCGGGCGGACTGCGTCAACGTCGACTCGTTGACCCAGCAGCCCGAGCGGATGATCGAGGTCGAGTGGGCGCCGACCCAGTCCTCGGTCTTCCTGGTGGCCATCCAGGTCGAGGCGTTGGACCGCTCGCGGCTGCTCTCGGACGTCACCCGGGTGCTCTCCGACCAGCACGTCAACATCCTGTCGGCGGCCGTGCAGACCTCGCGCGACCGGGTGGCGATGAGCCGCTTCACCTTCGAGATGGGCGACCCGAAGCACCTGGGTCACGTGCTCAAGGCGGTGCGCGGGGTGGAGGGCGTCTACGACGTCTACCGGGTCACCTCGGCCCGCAAGTAACGCCCAGGGTCAGTCCGGCAATCCCGCGGGCACATGCGAGGGGGCCCACCGCCGAGCGGTGGGCCCCCTTGACGCCGTGCGGCGTCAGCCGCTGAACTCCTCCAGGCTCTTGAGCGCCTGGTCCAGCAGCGCCTGACGGCCCGCCAGTTCGGCCTCCAGCTTCCTGGTCTTGGACTCGTTGCCGGCCGCGCGGGCCTTCTCCAGGTCGGCCTTCAGCTTGTCGACCGCGCCCTGCAGCAGGCCGGTCATGCCGGCCGCGCGGGCCTTGGCCTCCGGGTTGGAGCGCTGCCACTCGGCCTCCTCGGCCTCGCGGACGGCCCGCTCCACGGTGTTCAGCCGACCGTCCAGCTTCGGCTTGGCGTCGCGCGGCACGTGGCCGATCGCCTCCCAGCGCTCGCTGACGTCGCGCAGCGCGGCCTTGGCGGTCTTGAGGTCGCCGATCGGCAGGATCGCCTCGGCCTCGAGCAGCAGCGCCTCCTTGAGCTTCTGGTTCTCGCTCTGCTCGGCGTCCCGCTCGGTGAAGACCGCCGAACGGGCCTGGAAGAACACGTCCTGGGCGCCGCGGAACCGCGCCCACAGCTCGTCCTCGGCGTCCCGCTGCGCCCGGCCCGCGGCCTTCCACTGCGCCATCAGGTCGCGGTAACGGGCCGCGGTGTCGCCCCACTCGGTGGAGCTGGAGAGCGCCTCGGCCTCGGCGACCAGCCGCTCCTTGACCGCCCGGGCGTGGTCGCGCTCGGCGTCCAGCTGGGCGAAGTGCGCCTTGCGGTGCTTGGAGAAGACCGACCGGGCGTGCGAGAACCGGTGCCACAGCTCGTCGTCGCTCTTGCGGTCCAGCCGGGGCAGGCCCTTCCAGGTGTCCACCAGCGCGCGCAGCCGGTCCCCGGCCTCCCGCCACTGGGTGGACTCGGCGAGCTGCTCGGCCTCGGCGACCAGCGCCTCCTTGGCGGTGCGGGTCTCGTCGGCCGCCTTGGCCCGGGCGGCCTTGCGCTCCACCTGGCGCGACTCGATGTCACCGGCCAGGGAGTCCAACCGCTGGGCGAGCGCGGCGAGGTCGCCGACCGCGTGCGCCTCGGTCACCTGGGCGCGCAGGTGGTCCAGCGCGGTCTGGGCCTCCTTGGCGGCCAGGTCCGTCTTGCGCACCCGGTGCTCCAGCAGGCCGATCTCGGCGGCCAGGCCCTGGTACTTGCGCTCGAAGTAGGCGAGAGCCTCCTCGGGGGAGCCCGCCTGCCAGGAGCCGACGACGCGTTCGCCCTCGGCGGTCCTGACGTAGACGGTCCCCTGCTCGTCGACACGGCCCCACGGGTCGCTGCTCACAGCGCCTCCTCCACATGACGGTTCGCCCACGCCTCGGTGGTACGGATCCGTCGTCCACAGTTGAATGTGCGGCGGACCGATGGTCCGCCGTCCCCGCCCGCCCGATCGGTTCGGCTGCCGAGGGTGACGGCGAGCGGGTCAGGGCACCCTATACAACAGCAACATAGGCGACCAGGCCCGGTGCTGTCCGCATCCGGGCCGGGCCAATTCGCGCGGCGGGGCCGGGGCACCCGCCGGATGCCTCAGCCCTTGGTAGCGGTCACCGAGTTGAGCACCACGTCGGCGTTCGGCGCACCGTCCCCGGTACCGCCCTGGACCCCGCCGGCGGCGATGTTGTTCAGCACGTCCAGGCCGCCGGTGATCTTGCCGAACGGGGTGTAGCTGGGCGGCAGCTGGGTGTCCTTGTAGACCAGGAAGAACTGGCTGCCGTTGGTGTTCGCGCCGGAGTTGGCCATCGCCACGGTGCCGGCGGGGTAGGTCGCGCCGGTCAGGTTCTCGTCGGTGAACGAGTAGCCGGGGGTGCCGCTGCCGGTGCCGGTCGGGTCGCCGCACTGCAGCACGTAGATGCTGGAGGTGGTCAGCCGGTGGCACTTGGTGTGGTCGAAGTAGTTCTGACCCGCCAGGAAGACGAAGGAGTTGACCGTGTGCGGGGCCTTCGACGGGTCCAGCTGGAGGGTCACCGCGCCGCAGCTGGTGTTCATCGTGACGTTGTACTTGGCGGTGGCGTCGACGGCCATGGCCGGCTCGGTCTTCCACTGCTTGCCGTTCGGCTGGCCGGGCGACGGCGCGGTGCAGCCCTTGACGGCCACCGGGTTGGGCGTCGCGGCCTGGTTCGGCGCGGCGTTCGCCGTGTCGGTCTTCTTGCTGTCGGACTTGAAGGCGCCACCGGCCCAGGCACCGCCGCCCGCCAGGACCACCACCGCCAGCGCGGCGCCGAGCACGGCGTTGCGGCGCTTGGCCTTGGACGCGGCCTCGGCGCGGGCCGTCTGCTGCCGCTCGTACTTCTCGCGGGCGAGCTGCCGCCGCCGCTGTTCGCTGCTGACCACCGGCCGGGTCTCCTCAATCGCACTGTCGTGGACATGTGTCCGGCGGATCATCGCATCCACCGGCCGCCAAGTGTAGGGACCTCGTCGGTAAGTACGCGGTGAACCGGCCCGCCACCGCGGTATCGGGTTCGCTACGGCGGGCGTACCGCCGGTAGGCTGCACCCCAGACTTTCCGTGTTCAAGAGCGCTCGCCGACCAGCTGAGAAGGACTGCCGTGTTCATCGCCGGATTTCCCGCCGGAGCCTGGGGCACCAACTGCTACCTGGTCGCCCCGGCCGCCGGTGAGGAGTGCGTGATCGTCGACCCGGGGATGGACGCCACCGAGGGGGTCGAGGCGATGATCCGCGAGCACCGGCTGAAGCCGGTCGCGGTGGTGCTCACCCACGGCCACATCGACCACGTGGCCTCGGTGATGCCGATCTGCGGCGCCAAGGGCGTGCCGGCCTGGATCCACCCCGACGACCGGTTCATGCTGACCGACCCGGAGAAGGCGCTCGGCCGCTCGCTCGGCCAGCAGATCATGGGCGAGCTGACCATCGGCGAGCCGGACGACCTGCGCGAGTTGACCGACGGCTCGGTGCTGGAGCTGGCCGGGCTGAAGCTCACCGTCGACCACGCGCCCGGCCATACCAAGGGGTCGGTGACGTTCCGGACGCCCGCCGATGAAGAGATCCCGCCGGTGCTCTTCTCGGGCGACCTGCTCTTCGCCGGCTCCATCGGGCGCACGGACCTGCCCGGCGGCGACCACGGCGCGATCATGCGCTCGCTGGCCCGGGTCTGCCTGCCCCTCGACGACGCCACCGTGGTCCTGTCCGGCCACGGCACCCAGACCACCATCGGCCGCGAGCGCGCCACCAACCCCTACCTCAGGCAAGCGGGCGGGGCGGCTGACGCTCCCGCAGCCGTGCGACGAGGAATGTGACGGAAGACCAGTTGAGCACCTTCACCGCCCCCAAGGGCACCTACGACCTGCTGCCGCCCAGCTCCGCGACCTTCCTGGCGGTCCGTCAGGCACTGGCCGCCCCGCTGCGCCGGGCCGGCTACGGCTACATCGAGACGCCCGTCTTCGAGGACGTCAAGCTCTTCTCCCGCGGTGTCGGCGAGTCCACCGACATCGTCACCAAGGAGATGTTCACCCTCACCCAGCGCGGTAAGGAAGAGCTCGCACTGCGCCCCGAGGGCACCGCCTCGGTGGTCCGCGCGGTGCTGGAGGCCAACCTGCACAAGGCCGGCAACCTGCCGGTCAAGGTCTGGTACTCGGGCAACTTCTACCGCTACGAGCGTCCGCAGAAGGGCCGGTACCGCCAGTTCTCGCAGGTCGGCGCCGAGGCGCTGGGCGCCGAGGACCCGGCGCTGGACGCCGAGCTGATCATCCTGGCCGACGACGCCTTCCGCTCGCTGGGTCTCACCGACTACCGGCTGCTGCTCAACAGCCTGGGCGACAAGCAGTGCCGCCCGGTCTACCGGGCCGCGCTGCAGGAGTTCCTGGCCGGCCTGGAGCTGGACGAGGACACCCGCCGCCGGGCCGAGATCAACCCGCTGCGGGTGCTGGACGACAAGCGTGAGGCCGTGCAGGCCCAGCTGGTCGGCGCACCGCTGCTGCGCGACTACCTGTGCGAGGACTGCAAGGCCTACGACGAGCAGGTCCGCGCACTGCTGACCGCCGCCGGGGTGGCCTTCGTCGACGACCCCAAGCTGGTCCGCGGCCTGGACTACTACACCCGCACCACCTTCGAGTTCGTGCACGACGGCCTGGGCGCGCAGTCCGCGATCGGCGGCGGCGGCCGCTACGACGGGCTCTCCGAGATGCTCGGCGGCCCGGCGCTGCCCTCGGTCGGCTGGGGCCTGGGCGTGGACCGGATCTACCTCGCGCTGCAGGCCGAGGGCGTCGTCCTCGACCTGCCCGCGACCACCTCGGTCTACGCGGTCGCGCTCGGCGAGGAGGCCAAGAACGTGCTGTTCGCCAAGGTCACCGAGCTTCGCCGGGCCGGCGTCGCCACCGATCTCGCCTTCGGCGTCAAGGGCATCAAGAACGCGATGAAGTCCGCCGACCGCTCCGGGGCCCGCTTCGCCCTGGTCGCCGGTGACCGTGATCTCGCCGAGGGAGTGGTCCAGTTGAAGGACCTGACCACCGGCGAGCAGAACCCGGTCGCACTCGAAGCACTCGTCACCACCCTGAAGGAGAAGCAGCTGTGATCCGCACGCACGACGCGGGCACGCTCCGCGCGGAGCACGCCGGAGCGACCGTCACCCTGGCCGGCTGGGTTGCCCGCCGCCGCGACCACGGCGGGGTGGCGTTCATCGACCTGCGCGATGCCTCCGGCACCGTGCAGGTCGTGGTCCGCGATCTGGACTCCGTGCACGGCCTGCGCGCCGAGTACTGCGTCAAGGTGGTCGGCGAGGTCCGGGTCCGCCCCGAGGGCAACGAGAACGCGGAGATCCCGACCGGCGCGGTCGAGGTCGTGGTCAGCGCGATCGAGGTGCTCTCCGAGGCCGCGCCGCTGCCGTTCCAGGTCGCCGAGTACGAGCCGGGCACGGTCAACGAGGAGGTCCGGCTGCGTTACCGCTACCTGGACCTGCGCCGTGAGGGCCCGGCCCGCGCGCTGCGGCTGCGTTCCAAGGTCAGCAACATCATCCGCCGGGTGATGGAGGAGAACGACTTCCTCGACATCGAGACGCCGTACCTGACCCGCTCCACCCCCGAGGGCGCCCGCGACTTCCTGGTCCCGGTCCGCCTGCAGCCCGGTCACTGGTACGCGCTGCCGCAGTCGCCCCAGCTCTTCAAGCAGCTGCTGATGGTGGCCGGCATGGAGCGCTACTACCAGATCGCCCGCTGCTTCCGCGACGAGGACTTCCGCGCCGACCGGCAGCCGGAGTTCACCCAGCTGGACGTCGAGGCCTCGTTCGTCGACCAGGAGGACGTCCTGGCCCTCGGCGAGAAGATCATCGCTGCGGTCTGGCGCGAGGTGCACGGCTACCAGATCCCGAACCCGCTGCCGCGGATGACCTACGCGGACGCGATGGGCCGCTACGGCTCGGACAAGCCGGACGTCCGCTTCGGCCAGGAACTGACCGACCTGACCGAGTACTTCAAGGGCACCGAGTTCCGGGTCTTCCAGGCCCCGTACGTCGGCGCGGTGGTCATGCCCGGCGGCGCCTCGCAGCCGCGCAAGGCGCTGGACGCCTGGCAGGACTGGGCCAAGGCGCGCGGCGCCCGGGGCCTGGCCTACGTGGTCATCGACGCCGAGACCGGCGAGCTGCGCGGCCCGGTGGCCAAGAACCTCTCCGCCGAGCACCTGGCGGGCCTGGCGGCCGCGGCGGGCGCCAAGAACGGTGACGCGATCTTCTTCGCGGCCGGCAAGCGGACCCCCTCGCAGGAGCTGCTGGGCGCCGCCCGCCTGGAGATCGGCCGTCGCTGCGAGCTGATCGACGAGTCCCAGTGGGCCTTCCTCTGGGTCGTGGACTTCCCGATGTTCGAGCCGATCGAGGACGACAAGGGCGAGTTCCAGGGCTGGCACGCGGTGCACCACCCGTTCACCGCGCCCACCGCCGAGTCGCTGGCCACCTTCGACACCGACCCGGGCAGCGCCCTGTCCAACGCCTACGACCTGGTGCTCAACGGCTCGGAGCTGGGCGGCGGTTCGATCCGTATCCACCAGCGCGAGGTGCAGCAGCGGGCGTTCGACGCGATCGGGCTCTCCGAGGAGGAGGCCACCTCGCAGTTCGGCTTCCTGCTCGACGCCTTCAACTACGGCCCGCCGCCGCACGGTGGCATCGCGCTGGGCCTGGACCGGGTGGTCAGCCTGCTCGGCGGCTACGACACCATCCGCGACGTCATCGCCTTCCCGAAGACGTCCAACGGCGGCGACCCGCTGACCGGCGCGCCGACCCCGATCACCCCGGCGCAGCGCCGCGAGGCGGGCGTCGACGCGCAGCCCAAGCTGAAGGACGAGACCAAGTCGGAGGCTCCGCAGGAGTCCTGACGTCCCATCAGCGGTAACCTCCGGCCGGTGCGCACTCGCGTACCGGCCGGAGTGCGTCCGGATACGTCCCAGCGCCGCGCGTTCATCCGACAAGATCGACCGGACAGGACCTACCGTGAGGGGTCATCAGCAGCGAACCACTCCGGGAGGCGCCACCGTGACCGACGAGCCCGTCAAGCAGCCCCGTCTTGCCAAGGCGGTCTACGAGAAGGAACTGCTGCGCCTCCAGGAGGAGCTGGTGAAGCTCCAGGAGTGGGTGAGGCTCGAAGGCGTGCGGCTGGTGGTGGTGTTCGAGGGGCGCGACGCGGCGGGCAAGGGCGGCGCCATCAAGCGGGTGACCGAGTTCCTCAATCCGCGCGTCGCCCGGATCGCCGCGCTGCCCGCGCCGACCGAGCGGCAGCGCGGGCAGTGGTACTTCCAGCGCTACGTGGAGCAGCTGCCGGCAGCCGGGGAGATCGTGCTGTTCGACCGCAGCTGGTACAACCGGGCCGGGGTCGAGAAGGTGATGGGGTTCTGCACGGACGAGGAGTACTGGCAGTTCCTGCACCAGTGCCCGACCTTCGAGCGGATGCTGATCGAGGCGGGCATCGAGCTGCGCAAGTACTGGTTCTCGGTCAGCGACGCCGAGCAGGAGCGCCGCTTCCGGGCCCGGCTGGCCGATCCGATGCGCCGCTGGAAGCTCTCCGCGATGGACACCGAGTCGATCAGCCGCTGGGAGGACTACTCACGGGCCAAGGACGAGATGTTCGTCTACACGGACATCCCGGAGTCGCCGTGGAACGTGGTGGAGAGCGAGGACAAGCGCCGCTCGCGGATCAACATGATCTCCCACCTGCTCTCCACCATCGCCTACCGCGACGTGACCAAGCCGCCCGTCTCGCTGCCGCCCCGCCCGGCGTCCAAGGGCTACCAGCGCCCGCCCCGCGATCTGCAGAAGTACGTGCCGGACCACGCGGCGGAGCTGGAGCGCAAGCACCCGAAGAAGAAGCACCAGAAGTAGCTCGGGGGGCCGGCGGCCGGACCGGCGCCGCGGCCGGGCTGTCGGCGCGCTCGCATAGGGTGGCGGAGTGGACGAACCGGACCTCTTCACCGCCGCCGCCGAGCAGCGCCAGGCCACCGAGCCCGGGCGGGCGCCGCTGGCCGTGCGGATGCGCCCGCGCACGCTGGACGAGGTGGCGGGTCAGCGCCATCTGCTGGCCGAGGGCTCGCCGCTGCGCCGCCTGGTGTCCGCCGCCAAGGGTCCGGCCGCGACCAGTTCGGTGATCCTCTGGGGCCCGCCGGGCACCGGCAAGACGACGCTGGCGCACGTGATCAGCCAGGGCGTCGAGGGGCGGTTCGTCGAGCTCTCGGCGATCACCGCCGGGGTCAAGGAGGTGCGCGCGGTGATCGAGGGGGCCCGCCGCGCGGTGGGCCTCAGCGGCCGGGAGACGGTGCTCTTCCTCGACGAGATCCACCGCTTCTCCAAGGCCCAGCAGGACTCCCTGCTGCCGGCCGTCGAGAACCGCTGGGTCACCCTGATCGCCGCCACCACCGAGAACCCGTACTTCTCGGTGATCTCCCCGCTGCTCTCCCGCTCGCTGCTGCTCACCCTGCAGTCGCTCACCGACGAGGACATCCGCGCCCTGCTGCGCCGCGCGACGGCCGACGAGCGCGGTCTGGCGGGCCGGGTGACGCTCGGTCAGGAGGCCGAGGACCACCTGGTGCGGCTGGCCGGCGGTGATGCCCGGCGGGCGCTGACCACGCTGGAGGCGGCCGCCGGAGCCGCGCTGGAGCAGGGCGCCGAGGAGATCACCCTGGCCACCACGGAGACCGCCGTGAACCAGGCCGCCGTGCGCTACGACAAGGACGGCGACCAGCACTACGACGTGGCCAGCGCGCTGATCAAGTCGATCCGCGGCAGCGATGTGGACGCCACCCTGCACTACCTGGCCCGGATGATCGAGGCGGGGGAGGACCCGCGGTTCATCGCCCGCCGCCTGATGATCTCGGCCAGCGAGGACATCGGCCTGGCCGACCCGACCGCGCTGCCCACCGCCGTCGCGGCCGCCCAGGCGGTGGCGCTGATCGGCTTCCCGGAGGCCCGGATCATCCTCTCCCAGGCCGCCATCGCGCTGGCCCTGGCGCCCAAGTCGAACGCCGCCTACCTGGCCATCGACGCCGCCCTGGCCGATGTCCGCCAGGGCCTGGCCGGCCCGGTCCCGCCGCACCTGCGGGACGGCCACTACGGCGGCGCCGCCAAGCTCGGCCACGGCCAGGGCTACCAGTACCCGCACGACCTGCCCGGCGGCATCGCCGCCCAGCAGTACGCGCCGGACGCGGTGCACGGCAAGGCGTACTACCAGCCGACCCGGCACGGCGGCGAGGCCAGGTACGCGGACACCGTGGAGTGGACCAGGGCCCGGCTCAAGGGCGACTGAGCGGCGCGTATACTCGGTCGAAGTGCCTTGTCCCGGGTCCGGCAGCCTTGCGGCTGACCGGCCGCACCAGCGGGACACCGGCCCGCAGCACCCCTTGTGGGGGCTGCCAGGAGCGTCGCGCACCGTTATCGGTGTCACGTACCCCCAGCGGGTGCGTGTGCATGCACGTCAGTGCCCGGCCTCGGAGAGCGGCTGATCACCCCTGTGGTGGTTTTTCTCCGGACCGCGAGAGGCGACCTCCGTCAACACCTGGTGAAGCCGTATTCGCACACTGAAAGAGGTAATGGTTCCATGGCGAACCAGAAGCGTCCCAAGGTCAAGATCGCGCGTGCCCTTGGCGTGCCGCTGACCCCGAAGTCCGTCAAGTACTTCGAGGCCCGCCCGTACCCGCCCGGCCAGCACGGCCGTGGCCGCAAGCAGAACTCGGACTACAAGGTCCGTCTGCTCGAGAAGCAGCGTCTGCGCGCCCAGTACGACCTGAGCGAGAAGCAGATGGCGCGCGCGTTCGACCGCGCGAAGAAGGTCTCCGGCAAGACCGGTGAGGCCCTCATCGCGCAGCTCGAGACCCGTCTCGACGCCCTGGTGCTGCGTTCGGGCATTGCCCGCACCATCTACCAGGCCCGTCAGATGGTCGTGCACGGCCACATCGAGGTCAACGGCGGCAAGGTCAACAAGCCGTCGTTCCAGATGAAGCCGGGCTACGTCGTCACGGTCAAGACGAAGTCCAAGGAGAAGGTTCCGTTCCAGGTCGCCCGTGAGGGTGGCTACGCGGGCGAGGGCCAGACCCCGAAGTACCTCGAGGTCAACCTCAAGGCGCTGGCCTTCCGCCTGGACCGCGAGCCGCAGCGTCGTGAGGTCCCCGTGATCTGCGACGAGCAGCTGGTCGTCGAGTACTACTCGCGCTGACCCGCGAGTCCGGTACCCCGGTATCGGATCTGTGGAGCCCCCACGGCCTTCGGGCCGTGGGGGCTCCACGCGTTCCCGTCCGTTTTCTCCCGGCCGGCCGCGCGGCCAGGCGTTATCCGGTCGGAATCAGGCCGCGTGGCGCGATAGGGTTTCCACTCCGAGGAGTGAAGGGAGCACGCGGTGTCCGTGGGAGAGCTGGCCGGCCTGCTGGTTGCCGTGGGCTGGACCGTGCTGGTCACCCTGCTCGCCGTCGTCCTGGTGCGCCTGTCCAAGGTGCTGCGCGAGGCCACGGTGCTGGTCTCGGCCGTCACCGAGCAGGCCGTTCCGCTGCTCTCCGACGCCAGTGCCGCCGTGCGCAGCGCGCACGAGCAGCTGGAGCGGGTCGACGACATCACCGCCAACGTGCAGGACGCCGCCGCCAACGCGAACGCGCTCTCCTCCACCGTGGCGGCCACCCTGGGCGGGCCGCTGGTCAAGCTGGCGGCGTTCAGCTACGGCGTGCGCAAGGCCGTCAACCGCCAGCAGAACACCGTGACGCTCCCTCAGCAGGGCAGCGAGCGCGAGGCGCTGGCGCAGCTGATCCGCGCCGAGGTGCGGGCCGCCACCGCCCCCAGGGGCGGCCTGCTGTCCCGGGTCCGGCGAGCCGTGAAGGGCTGATGCACCGTGGTACGACGCATCTTCTGGATGACGGTCGGCGCCGGCGCCGCCGTCTGGGCCATGAACAAGGCGAACGAGGCGACCCGCCGACTCACCCCTGACAGCCTGTCAGGCGCCGCCGCGCGCGGTGCGCTGCACCTGGGCGACACGGCCAAGCGGTTCGCGCTGGACGTGCGGGCCGGCATGGCCGAGCGCGAGGAGCAGCTGCGGGCCGACCTCGGGCTGGACGGCACCGCGGTGGTCGAGCCGCCCGCCCGGCGCGCGCGCGCCGGTGGCGCGGGCCGAGCTATCAAGGCGGCGCCTGGACAACCCCCGGTCGCCGCCCTGCCCCCGTCGCGCGTCATCACCCCCCACGTCATCGCCTCAACACCCCGCCAGCTCGATCAGCGCCGGGGTCAGCACCCTTAACCGGAAGGACCACTCATGGAGTCGGCAGAGATCCGCCGCCGCTGGCTGCGCTTCTACGAGGAGCGCGGACACACCGTCGTCCCGTCGGCGTCCCTGGTCGCCGACGACCCCACCCTGCTGCTGGTCAACGCGGGCATGGTGCCGTTCAAGCCGTACTTCCTGGGCGAGGTCAAGCCTCCGTTCAGCCGCGCCACCAGCGTGCAGAAGTGCGTGCGCACGCTGGACATCGAGGAGGTCGGCAAGACCACCCGGCACGGCTCCTTCTTCCAGATGTGCGGCAACTTCTCCTTCGGCGACTACTTCAAGGAAGGCGCCATCAAGTTCGCCTGGGAGCTGCTCACCAGCTCCGTGGCGGACGGCGGCTACGGGCTCGACCCGGAGAAGGTCTGGATCACCGTCTACCTGGACGACGACGAGGCCGAGCAGATCTGGCGCGAGGTGGTCGGCGTGCCGGCCGAGCGGATCCAGCGGCTGGGCATGAAGGACAACTTCTGGTCGATGGGCGTGCCGGGTCCGTGCGGTCCGTGCTCGGAGATCAACTACGACCGCGGCCCCGCCTACGGCGAGGAGGGCGGTCCGGCCGTCAACGGCGAGCGGTACATGGAGATCTGGAACCTGGTCTTCATGCAGTACGAGCGCGGCCACGGCGACGGCAAGGACGGTTTCGAGATCCTCGGCGACCTGCCGAGCAAGAACATCGACACGGGCCTGGGCCTGGAGCGGCTCGCCGCGATCCTGCAGGACGTCGACAACCTCTTCGAGATCGACACCAGCCGGCTGATCCTGGACCGGGCCGCCGAGCTGACCGGCCACCGCTACGGCGCCGACCACAAGGCCGACATCTCGCTGCGCGTGGTCACCGACCACATCCGCACCGCCGTGATGCTGATCGGCGACGGCGTGACCCCGGGCAACGAGGGCCGCGGCTACGTGCTGCGCCGGATCCTGCGCCGCGCGATCCGCAACATGCGCCTGCTGGGCGCCACCGAGCCGGTGGCCAAGGAGCTGGTGGACATCACCATCAAGGCGATGGCCCCGCAGTACCCGGAGCTGGCGACCGAGCAGAAGCGGATCGACACGGTCGCCGTCGCCGAGGAGGTCTCCTTCCTGCAGACCCTGCGCACCGGCACCCAACTGCTGGACACCGCCGTCGCGGAGACCAAGCAGGCCGGGCACGCCGCGCTCAGCGGCGAGCAGGCGTTCAAGCTGCACGACACCTACGGCTTCCCGATCGACCTCACCCTGGAGATGGCTGAGGAGCAGGGCCTCGCGGTGGACGAGGCGGGCTTCCGCCGCCTGATGCAGGAGCAGCGGGACAAGGCCAAGGCCGACGCCAAGGCCAAGAAGATGGGCCACGCGGACGTCAAGGCCTACCGCGAGGTGGCGGACAAGGCCGGCGCCTCCGTCTTCACCGGCTACAGCGCCACCGAGGGCGAGGCCACCGTGGTGGGCCTGCTGGTGGACGGCGTGCCGGCGCCGGCCGCCACCGAGGGCGACGAGGTCGAACTGGTCCTGGACCGCACCCCGTTCTACGCCGAGGGCGGTGGCCAGCTCGCCGACCACGGCCGGATCCGGCTGGACTCCGGTGCCGTGGTGGAGATCCGCGACGTGCAGCAGCCGGTGCCCGGGGTGATCGTGCACTCCGGCGGCGTGCTCTTCGGCGAGGTGGTGCTGGGCGCCTCGGCGTACGCCACCATCGACATCGACCGCCGTCGGGCTGTCTCCCGTGCGCACAGCGCCACCCACCTGACCCACCAGGCGCTGCGTGACGCGCTGGGTCCCACGGCCGCGCAGGCCGGCTCGGAGAACGCGCCGGGCCGGTTCCGGTTCGACTTCGGCTCGCCCGCCGCGGTGCCCGGCAGCGTGCTGGTGGATGTCGAGCAGCGGATCAACGAGGTGCTGACGCGTGAACTCGACGTCACCGCCGAGGTGATGACGATGGATCAGGCCCGCAAGCAGGGTGCGATCGCGATGTTCGGCGAGAAGTACGGCGACTCGGTGCGGGTGGTGACCATCGGCGACTTCTCCAAGGAGCTGTGCGGTGGCACGCATGTCGGCAACACCGCCCAGCTGGGTCTGGTGAAGCTGCTCGGCGAGTCCTCGATCGGCTCGGGGGTGCGCCGGGTGGAGGCGCTGGTCGGCGTGGACGCCTACAAGTTCCTGGCGCGCGAGCACACGGTGGTGGCGCAGCTGACCGAGCTGGTCAAGGGTCGTCCGGAGGAGCTGCCGGAGAAGATCTCCGTGATGCTCGGCAAGCTGAAGGACGCCGAGAAGGAGATCGAGCGGTTCCGCGCGGAGAAGGTGCTGGCCGCTGCGGCGGGTCTGGCCGACGCGGCCGAGGACGTGCGGGGCGTGGCACTGGTCGCGGCCCGGGTCGCCGACGGTGTCGGCGCGGACGAGCTGCGCAAGCTGGTCCTGGATGTGCGCAACCGGTTGGGCTCGCGTCCGGCCGTGGTCGCGGCCTTCACGGTGGTGAACGACCGTCCGTTGACCGTGATCGCCACCAACGAGGAGGCCCGCGCGCGCGGCGTCAAGGCCGGTGAGCTGGTCCGCACCGCCGCCAAGACGCTCGGCGGTGGCGGTGGCGGCAAGGACGACGTGGCCCAGGGCGGCGGCAGCAACCCGGCCGCCGTCGGCGAGGCCATCGAGGCCGTCCGCGCCCTGGTCGCGGAGCGCACCGCCTGATGGAGCCTCAGCTGCCGCACTCCTCGCAGGCCGAGGAGCCGAAGCCCTGGCGCCGGGGTCGGCGGATCGCCGTCGACGTCGGTGACGCGCGGATCGGGGTCGCCTCCTGCGACCCCGACGGGCTGATCGCCACGCCCGTGGAGACGGTCCCCGCCGGGGGCCGCTCCCAGGCGCGGCTCAAGGCGATCGTCGAGGAGTACGAGGCGATCGAGGTGGTGGTCGGCCTGCCGCGCTCGCTCAGCGGCAAGGAGGGCCCGGCGGCCGAGAAGGTCCGCGGCTACGCGGGCCGGCTCGCCGCGCTGCTCGCCCCGGTGCCGGTCCGGCTGGTGGACGAGCGGATGACCACGGTCACCGCGGCCCAGGGCATGCGTGCCTCCGGCGTGAAGGCCAAGAAGGGCCGGGCGGCGATCGACCAGGCCGCCGCCGTGGTGATCCTGCAGAGCGCCCTGGAGGCCGAACGAGTGAGCGGTCGGGCGCCAGGCGAGAGTGTCGTGCCGGTCGGCTGATCAGCCGGTCCTACCGTGTGATCAGGGGCTCGTCCGGACGCGTCCGGACGAGCCCCCATCGCATGTGGGTAGGCCGACACCAGGGGCGACGCGATGGACCAGGACGCGCTGCCCGGCCTGACGCCGGGCCATCTCGGAGCTCCGGCACAGGAGCCGCCGCCGCAACCGCTGCCGCCGCAGGCCGTGAGCCCGGCGGACCACCACGAGGGTGAGCCGGTCACCGGCGCGTTCGGCTGGACCTTCGACACCGCGGACCAGCCGCCGCCCACCGGGCCCGACCGCACCGGCCTGGCCCTCGGGCTGAGCCTGCTGCTGCTCGGGCTGCTGGCCGGGGGTGCGCTGCTGGTCGCCGGCGCGCTCCTCGATCGGACCGCCCCCACCAGGCCGGCCGACTACGCGGGCGGCGGCACCGGCACCGTGCTGGAGGTCTCCGTCCCGCAGGGCGCCAGCCTCACCCAGATCGGCAGGCTGCTGCAGCAGAACGGCGTGGTGGCCAGCGTGCAGGCGTTCATCTCGACCGCCGGTGACAACGCCGGCCGGATCCAGCCCGGCACCTACGCGCTGCGCCACCGGATGTCCTCCTACGCCGCGTTCGGGGTGCTCGACGACCCGGCCAACGCCAATGCGCTGACCATCCCGGAGGGCTTCCGGGCCGGCCAGGTCTACGCCGCGATCGATCAGCGGCTCAGCTTGCCGGCCGGCACGGCGCAGCAGACCGCCGCGCAGCACCTGAGCGAGCTGAACCTGCCCGACTACGCGGGCGGCAACATCGAGGGCCTGCTCTTCCCCTCCACCTACAGCGTGACCAAGGACACCACCGCGCTCGGCCTGCTCCAGGAGATGATCAAGCGCGGCACCGGCGAGTACATGGCCGAGGGCCTGGACCACCCGGTGGTCGGCGGGCTGACGCCCTATCAGGCGCTGGTGCTGGCCAGCCTGGTGCAGGGGGAGTCGGACAACCCGGACGACATGGCGAAGGTGGCCCGGGTGATCTACAACCGGCTGGCCCGTTCGATGCCACTGCAACTGGACTCCACCATCAACTACGCGCTGGGCCGCAGCACGCTGCACACCTCGGTCACCGACACCCAGCTGGACTCGCCGTTCAACACCTACCGGGCGCCCGGTCTGCCGCCCACCCCGATCGACAACCCCGGGCACGACGCGCTGCACGCGGCCCTGCAGCCCTCGCCCGGGGACTGGATCTACTTCGTCACAGTCCGCCCGGGGGACACCAGGTTCACTGACAGTGAGCAGCAGCACCGCAAGAACGTCGACGAGTTCAACGCCTACCAGGCCAAGCACGGTGGCTCACCCAGTGGTTCTCCCGGCGACTCACTCGGCGTGAGCGGTCGCTGACCACGCCGATCGGGCACGCAGCGCGAGGATGAGGGGCGGGGGGAGTACCGTGCGGTACGGTAACGTCTCCCCCCAGGCGCTGCGCTTAGCACGCCGGTTCGAGATACTGCCGGGACGCCGTCCCGGACGGTCGGTCCGATCAACCGTCCGTCTCCGTCGGCCTAAGGGAATCGATGACTGAACTGGGTCGGGGCTACGGCTCCCAGCCGTGGCACCCCGCCGAGCCCGGCTACGGTGAGCAGCCGCAGCGGGCCGCCTCCCCGGGCGACCAGGAGTACCTCCCGCAGGATCCGTACGGGCAGGGGCACCAGTACCCGGTGCAGGGCCAGGAGCAGTACGGCCAGCAGCAGACGTACGTGCCGATGGATCCGTACGCGCAGCAGCAGTGGCAGCAGCAACAGCCGCAGTTGCCGCAGCAGCAGGGCTACCAGCAGTACCCGCAGCAGGGCGGCTATCCGCAGCAGAACGGGTACGCCCAGCCGCAGGGGTATCCGCAGCAGGGCGGCGGCTACCAGCAGCAGGTCCCGCAGCAGCAGGTTCCCCAGCAGCAGGCTCCGCAGCAGCAGTTCCCGCAGCAACAGGGCGCTCAGCAACAGCAGTTCCCGCAGCAACAGGGCGCTCAGCAACAGCAGGCCGCTCAGCAGCAGTTCGGGCAGCCGCGATTCGTCCAGCAGCAGGCTCCGCAGCAGCAGGCTGGCCAGCAGCAGTTCCCGCAGCAGCAGGTCCGGCAGCAGCAGCCGGCCGGTCCCGGTCCCGACGGTATCGACTGGGAGGCCGCGGCCGCCGCCCTGGACGCGCCCGCCGAGCCGGGCGCCGAGGAGCACTACGCCGAGGACGGCGAGTACGACGAGGCCGAGTACGCCGAAGGCGAGTTCGCCGAGGACGGCGAGTACCCGGAGCACGCCGAGGACGACTACGCCGACGGCGAGGAGCAGCACGACTCCTTCCTCGGCGCGGAGGACACCAGCGACGAGGCCCTGGCCAAGCGCAAGGCGAAGGGCAAGAAGACCGGCCGCCGCAACGGCGGCGCCTGCCTGCTGGTGGCCCTGGTACTGCTCGGCGGCATGGGCGGTGCCGGCTGGTGGGGCTACGGCTTCTACCAGCGCACCTTCGGGCCGCCGGCGGACTTCAAGGGCGCCGGCACCGGCAAGGTGCAGATCCAGATCCCGGACGGAGCCTCGGCCAGCCAGATGGCGCAGGTGCTGAAGGACGCGGACGTGGTGAAGAGCACCGGCGCCTTCAACAACGCCTACACCAAGGCGAACAAGCCGATCCAGCCGGGCTACTACGACATGCAGAAGGAGATGTCCGGCGACTCGGCCGTGGCGCTGATGATCAGCGAGGCCGGTGGCGATTCGCTGATCATCCCCGAGGGCAAGAAGGCCTCGGACATCTACGCGATGATCGACACCAAGCTGAAGCTCGCCCCGGGCAGCACCGCCGCCGCGGAGAAGGCGAACGCGGCCAACCTGGGTCTGCCCGCCTACACGGGCAACAACCCTGAGGGCTTCCTGTGGCCGACCAAGTACTCGGTCGCCCCGGGCATGAAGCCGGAGGACCTGCTGAAGCAGATGGTCAGCAACGCGCTCAGCCAGTACTCCCAGCTCAACCTGGACAGCGCGGCCGCGTCGATCGGCCTGAAGAACGCGTACGACGTGATCACCGAGGCGAGCATCCTGCAGGCCGAGGGCAACAACGTCGCCGACTTCGGCAAGATGGCCCGGGTGATCCAGAACCGCCTGGCCAACCAGCCCGACGTGCACCACACGCTGGGCATGGACACCACGCTGCAGTACGCGGTCGGTTCCAAGACGCTGACCGAGGCGCAGATCAACGACGGCTCGAACAAGTACAACACCTACATCAACCCGGGCCTGCCGCCGACCCCGATCTCCAACCCGGGCGCGGACGCGATCCAGGCGGTGCTCAACCCGACTCCGGGCAACTGGCTGTTCTTCCTCGCGGTCAGCCCGACCGAGACGATCTTCTCCGCCTCGGGGGACGACTTCAAGAAGAACGTCAAGGACTACTGCACCCAGCACGGTCAGACCTACAACGCGTCGCGTCAGACCTGTAATTGACCGGTCGCGCCCGATCGGCCGTGCCTGATCACCGAAACTGCACCTGCCCTGAAGAGGCCCCGTGATGACCAACCGGCCACGCCGTGCCGCCGTGCTCGGCTCGCCGATCGCCCACTCGCTCTCGCCGGTGCTGCACAACGCGGCCTACCGGGCGCTGGGCCTGGACGGCTGGGAGTACGGCCGCTTCGAGGTGGACGAGGCCGGCCTGCCCGGCTTCCTCGCCGACCTGGAACCGGGCGGCTGGGCGGGGTTCTCGCTGACCATGCCGCTGAAGCGGGCGGTGATCCCGCTGCTGGACGAGGTGAGCGCGACGGCGCTGGCGGTGGACGCGGTGAACACCCTGGTGTTCGAGGCGGACGGGCGGCGCACCGGGGACAACACCGATGTGCCGGGCCTGGTCGCGGCGTTGCGCGAGCGCGGCATCGAGCGGGTGCCGGCGGCGGCCGTGCTGGGGGCGGGCGCCACCGCCGCGTCCGCGCTGGCCGCGCTCGGCCGGCTGGGGGCGGGCGAGGTGACCGTGTACGTCCGCGGTCCGCAGCGCGCGCGGGAGATGAGCGAACTCGGCGAGCGGCTCGGGGTGGCGGTGCGCACCGCCGACTGGGAGTACGGCGCCGAGGCGCTGGCTGGCCCGCTGACCATCGCCACCACGCCGGTCGGCGCCACCGATGCCTTCGCGGCGCGGCTGACCGCCACCCCCGGTGCCCTGTTCGACGTGCTCTACCACCCCTGGCCGACGCCGCTGGCGGCCGCCTGCGCCGAGCGCGGGGCGACCGTGCTCGGCGGTCTCGACCTGCTGGTCCACCAGGCGGTGCTGCAGTGCGAGCGGTTCACCGGCGTCACCCCGGGCCCGCTGGCCGCGATGCGGGCGGCGGGCGAGGCGGCGCTGGCGCAGACCCGGGCCTGACCGTCCCGGCCGGTCGACGGTCCGTCAGGACAGCGGGGTTGACGGACCGTCAGTGCGCCGAGCGCGGCGCGCGGCCGCGCAGTACGGCTATCAGCCCGGTCAGTGAGACCACCGCCCAGACGCCTTCGAGCAGCAGGAACCCCCACTGGGCGGTGAGCGCGGCCTGGGTGGCCAGGATCGCCGAGCCGCAGAGGTTGAGCAGCAGGTAGCTGCGGGCCCGGGCGTCCAGCCGGCCCCACTGGGCCAGCGCGAACGGGATCAGGATGAGAATCGAACCGAGGACCTGGACGAGCTGCTCCATGGCGGCACCCTCCTACCGGGTTGCGTCGTCTTGTCGGTCCGGGTACGGCGCGTCTCGTCCGGTGGCCGCGGTGCCGCGGTCGCCTTCCATTGTGCCCCAGCCGGTCAAGGGTTCGAAAGCCTGGGTGGAACAGGCCAGGTCAGCGATGGGACGCGACTGTCCGCTCCCCGGACCGCGGCCCGTTCGCGTTCGCGAACGTGAAAGGATCGGAGCAGGGCTCGACAGGTGCGGGCCCGCAGACCGAACCCTGGCCGGGAGCGCGGTGCGAGTGCCGCGACCGGACCGCTGACGAAGGAGCACCGTTGGGTACGTTGCGCTGGCTCACGGCGGGGGAGTCGCACGGCCCCGCCCTGGTCGCCACCCTGGAGGGCCTGCCCGCCGGCGTGCCCGTGACCACCGCCGCCGTCGCGCAGGCGCTGGCCCGCCGCCGGCTCGGCTACGGGCGCGGCGCCCGGATGAAGTTCGAGCAGGACGAGGTCACCTTCCTCGGCGGGGTGCGGCACGGCGAGACCATGGGCAGCCCGGTGGCGATCATGGTCGGCAACACCGAGTGGCCCAAGTGGGAGCAGGTGATGTCGGCCGACCCGGTCGACCCCGAGATCCTCGCCGGCCTGGCCCGCAACGAGGCGCTCACCCGCCCCCGGCCCGGCCACGCCGACCTGGCCGGCATGCAGAAGTACTCGATCGACGAGGCCCGCCCGATCCTGGAGCGCGCCAGCGCCCGGGAGACCGCCGCCCGGGTCGCGCTCGGCGTGGTGGCCCGCTCCTTCCTGAAGGAGACCTGCGGCATCGAGATCGTCTCGCACGTGGTGGAGCTGGGCGCCGCCAAGGCTCCGGGCGGCGTCCTGCCGCTGCCCGCCGACGAGGCCCGGCTCGACGAGGACCCGGTGCGCTGCCTGGACGCGGACGCCGCCAAGCGGATGGTCGCCGAGATCGACCAGGCCCACAAGGACGGCGACACGCTCGGCGGTGTGGTCGAGGTGCTCGCCTACGGCGTGCCGGTGGGCCTGGGCTCGCACGTGCACTGGGACCGTCGCCTCGACGCGCGACTGGCCGCCGCGCTGATGGGCATCCAGGCGATCAAGGGCGTCGAGGTCGGCGACGGCTTCGAGCTGGCCCGGATCCCCGGCTCGCAGGCGCACGACGAGATCGTGCCGACCCCGGACGGTGTCAGGCGCGCCTCGGGCCGCTCCGGCGGCACCGAGGGCGGGCTGTCCACCGGTGAACTGCTGCGGGTGCGGGCCGCGATGAAGCCGATCGCCACCGTGCCGCGCGCGCTGCGCACCATCGACGTGCGCACCGGCGAGGAGGCCAAGGCGCACCACCAGCGCTCCGACGTCTGCGCGGTGCCGGCCGCCGGCATCGTCGCCGAGGCGATGGTCGCGCTGGTGCTGGCCGACGCGGTGAGCGAGAAGTTCGGCGGCGACCACGTGAGCGAGACCCGGCGCAACGTCCAGGGCTACCTCGACCACCTGATCGTCCGATGAGCGGTCCCAAGGTCGTCCTGGTCGGCCCGCCCGGTGCGGGCAAGAGCACGGTGGGCCGGCTGCTCGCCGAGCGGCTCGGCTGCGCCTTCCGGGACACCGACGCCGACATCGAGCAGCGTGCGGGCAAGCCGATCCCGGAGATCTTCATCGAGGACGGCGAGCCGCACTTCCGCGCGCTGGAGGCCGCGGCGGTCGCCACCGCGCTGGCCGACCACGACGGCGTGCTCGCGCTCGGCGGCGGTGCGGTCATGGCCGACGCCACCCGGGCGCTGCTGGCCGGACGCCCGGTGGTCTACCTGGAGGTGGCGTTGCACGACGCCGTCAAGCGGGTCGGCCTGGACGCCCCGCGCCCGCTGCTCGCGGTCAACCCGCGCCAGCAGTGGCGCGAGCTGATGGAGCGTCGCCGCCCGCTCTACCTGGAGGTGGCCGCCGCCGCGGTCGCCACCGAGGGGCTCACCCCCGAGCAGGTCGCGGACGCGGTACTGACCTCCCTGAATCCGACATCCGGTCTGGAAACGAAGGACGCATGAGCACCGACACCGTCACCATCCACGTCGGCGGCGCGGCCGGCCACGCCCCGTACGACGTGCTGATCGGGCATCAACTGCTGGGCGAGCTCAGCGGGTTGATCGGCAATCAGGCCAAGCGGGTGGCGATCATCCACCCCGAGGCGCTGGAGGCCACCGGCGAGGCGATCCGCGAGGACCTGGCCGGCGAGGGCTACGAGGCGATCGCGCTCCAGGTGCCGAACGCCGAGGACGCCAAGAGCGCCGAGGTGGCCGCCTACTGCTGGTCGGTGCTCGGGCAGACCGGCTTCACCCGCTCCGATGTGATCATCGGTCTGGGCGGTGGCGCGACCACCGACCTGGCCGGTTTCGTCGCCGCGAGCTGGCTGCGCGGCGTGCGCTGGATCGCGATGCCCACCACGCTGCTCGGCATGGTCGACGCGGCGGTCGGCGGCAAGACCGGCATCAACATCGCCGAGGGCAAGAACCTGGTCGGCGCCTTCCACCCGCCGGCCGGCGTGCTGGCCGACCTGGCGACCCTGGAGACCGTGCCCAAGCACGACTACGTCTCCGGCCTGGCCGAGGTGATCAAGTGCGGTTTCATCGCCGATCCGGTCATCCTCGACCTGGTGGAGGCCGACCCGGAGGGCGCCAGGACCCCGGCGGGCCCGCACACCGTGGAGCTGATCCGGCGGGCCATCCAGGTCAAGGCCGACGTGGTCTCCGGCGACCTCAAGGAGTCGGGCCTGCGAGAGATCCTCAACTACGGCCACACCCTGGCCCACGCGATCGAGCGCAACGAGCGGTACAAGTGGCGGCACGGCGCGGCGGTCTCGGTCGGCATGGTCTTCGCCGCCGAACTCGGCCGGCTCGCGGGCCGGTTGGACGACGAGACGGCCGACCGGCACCGCGCCGTGCTGGCCTCGGTCGGCCTGCCGCTGAGCTACCGGGCGGACGCCTGGCCGAAGTTGCTCGACGCCATGAAGGTCGACAAGAAGTCGCGTGGTGACCTGCTGCGCTTCATCGTGCTCGACGGCCTGGCCAAGACCTCGGTGCTGGAGGGCCCGGACCCGTCGTTGCTGGTCGCGGCCTACGCGGAGGTCTCCTCGTGAGCCGCGTCCTGGTGCTGAACGGCCCCAACCTCGGCCGGCTCGGCAGCCGCGAGCCGGACGTCTACGGTGCCACCTCGTACGCGGGCCTGGTCGAGCGCTGCACCACGCTCGGCAAGGAGCTCGGCTTCGAGGTCGAGGTCAAGGAGACCAACTCCGAGCAGCAGATGATCGAGTGGCTGCACTGGGCGGCCGACGAGCAGACGCCCGTGGTGATCAACCCGGGCGCGTTCACCCACTACTCGTACGCGCTGCGCGACGCGGCCGCCCAGCGCACCGCGCCGCTGATCGAGGTGCACATCTCGAACCCGTACGCGCGCGAGGAGTTCCGGCACAACTCGGTGATCGCCGCGATCGCCTCCGGCACCATCGCGGGCTTCGGCCTGGGCTCCTACGAGCTGGCCCTGCGCGCCCTGGCCGATCAGCTCACCACCCGCTGACCTGGCCGGTGAGAAGGCGCGCAGTAAAACTGAGCTGGGCTCTCGGCCGGGCCGCCGTGTAATCTCCCCGGCGGGAGGTGTGTCGTGACGCAGCAGTACGCCGGGGGGATGCCCCCGCGCCCGGCAGTGCCGCCACCGGTGCCGGGCGCGGCGCCGGCTCCCGCCCACCCCCTGACGGCAAGTCAGCCACCGCCGCCCGGCACGGTCCCGCTCAGGGCGCCGGTCGGCGCCCCGAGCGCGGCGGTCCCGCCCAGCGCGACCGGGCACTTCGTGATGCCCACCGGCGCCCCGGTCCAGCGGCCGACCGTCGCCGCCCAGCAGCAGACCGGTCCGCTCGCGGTGCTGCTGATCGGACCGGCCGGAGCCGGGAAGACCACGGTCGCCCGGCACTGGGCCGAGCGCCGCCCCACCCCCACCGCGCACATCAGCCTGGACGACGTGCGCGAGTGGGTGCAGTCCGGCTTCGCCAGCCCGCAGTCCGGCTGGAACAACGACTCCGAGGCCCAGTACCGGCTGGCCCGCCGCACCTGCGGCTTCGCCTGCCGCAACTACCTGGCCAACGGGATCTCCTGCATCATCGACGACGCGGTCTTCCCCGACCGTCCGGCGATCGGCCTGGGCGGCTGGAAGCGGCACATCGGCCCCGGGATGATCCCCGTGGTGCTGCTGCCCGGCCTGGACACCGTGCTGGCCCGCAACGCCCGGCGCAGCGGCCGACGGCGGCTCAGCGACGAGGAGGTGGCACTGATCCACGGCCGGATGGCGGGCTGGTACAACTCCGGGCTGCCGATCATCGACAACTCCCAACTCGACGTCACCGCCACCGCCGAGACGCTGGACCGGGTGATCGCCGCCCGGCTGGCCGGCCAGCCCGTCCGCTGAGGTGTCCGGCCCCTGAGAACGCACAGCCCTTGAGAACTGAGAGCCCCCGCATGCCCGAAGGCCACATCCTGCACCGGCTCGCCGCCCAGCACCGGGCTGCCTTCGGCGGCCGCCCGGTCGCCGTCGCCAGCCCGCAGGGCCGGTTCGCCGACGGCGCCGGGCTGGTCGACGGGCAGTTGTTGCGCGGCGCCGAGGCCGACGGCAAGCACCTCTTCCTGGAGTTCGACGAGGCCTGGCTGCACATCCACCTCGGCCTCTACGGCGTGTTCACCTTCGGCCCGGCCCCGGCTCCCGCCCCGGTCGGCCTGATCCGGCTGCGGCTGGCGAACGAGGCGCACTACGCCGACCTGCGCGGCCCGACCACCTGCGAACTGCTCACGCCCGCCGAGAAGGACGCCGTGCACGCGCGGCTGGGCCCCGACCCGCTGCGCGCCGACGCCGACCCGGACCGGGCCTGGCAGCGGATCGCGCGCAGTCGCAGCACCATAGCCGCGCTGCTGATGGACCAGAAGGTGCTGGCCGGGGTGGGCAACGTCTACCGCGCGGAGGTGCTCTTCCGGCACGGTATCGATCCGCACCGGGCAGGGCGCGACCTCACCTCGGCCCAGTGGCGGCTGATCTGGCACGACCTGGTGGAGCTGATGCGGGCCGGCGCCGAGATCGGCCGGATCGACACCGTCCGCCCCGAGCACACGCCCGAGGCGATGGGCCGCCCGCCCCGGGTGGACGACCACGGCGGCGAGGTCTACGTCTACCGCCGGGCCGGGCAGCCCTGCCTGGTCTGCGGCAGCGAGGTGCGCACCGAGGAGCACGCGGCCCGCAACCTCTTCTGGTGCCCGCGCTGCCAGCGTTCCTGACGGATCGTCAGGCAGGCGCCGTGACCGGCACGGCCGCCTTGCCGCCCAGCGCCGCCAGCCGCCGCAGGCAGGCCCGCCGCTGCACCAGGGAGAGTCCGGCGACCGCCGTGCCGAGGGCCAGCCAGCCGACCGGTCCGGCCGCCAGCACCACGCCGGTCAGCAGCGGCGGCCCGACCGACTTCTGGATGGACTGCGCCATGCCCGCCACCCCCAGGTAGGAGGCCCGGGCCCGGGCGGGCGCCAGCGACACGGCCAGCTCCCAGGAGCTGACCGAGCGCATCAGCTCGGCCATGGTGACCAGCGTCGCCGCGGCCAGCAGTGCCACCGAACCGGTCCAGGCCCCGCTCCCGGTGCCGGCCGCCAGGACCACGCAGCAGGTGAGCATCAGCAGACCCAGCAGCGTCACCGCCCGGGCCGCCCGCTGGGCGCCCTCGGCCCGGGCCGACACCCGCAGCTGCAGGACCACCACCAGGACGGTGTTGAGCACCAGGCAGAGCGGGACGAAGGCGTGCGGCGCCGAGGTGTGGTTCACCAGCCAGAGCGGCAGGCCCACGTTGAGCAGCGAGTCGTCCAGGCTCATCGGGATGTCGAGCAGCACGAAGAGCAGGTAGCCGCGGTCGCGCCAGGGGCTCGGCGCGGGCCCGGGCGGCTCCGCCGGCACCTCGGCACCGGGTGGGGCCACCGCGCGCTCGCCGGCGCTCGGCTCCCGGGTGAGCCGGACCAGCGCCGCGGCGACCGCGTACGACAGTGCGTCGGCCAGGATCAGCGCCCGATAGGCGTCCCGGCTGCCCACGGCCAGACCGATCGCCGCGATCCCCGCGCCCAGCGCGATGCCGGCGTTCCCCGCGCTGCGGGACAGCGCCTGGTAGGTGGCCCGCCGTTCGCCCCCCACCCGGGTGGCGAAGAGCATCTCCAGCGTCTTGGCCGCCCGCTCGCCCAGGCAGGTGACGGCGACCACGGGCAGCAGCGCGTCGAAGCCGGTGCACGCCAGCAGCAGGCCCATGGCCCCCAGCCGCACCAGGTGACAGGCGATCAGCAGGCCGCGCACCGGCAGCCGCTCGGCCAGCCGGCCCGCCAGTGGCGACCCGGCGATGCCCGCCACCGCGGCGGCGCCGAGCAGCACCCCCACCTGCTGGGCGGTCAGCCGGCAGACGAAGGTGAAGTACAGCACCGAGGCCGCGCCCCACACCCCGGTCCCGGTCCGGTCCAGGAACTGCGCGAGCAGCATGATCCGGGCGTCCCGCCCACCCGGCGGCCGGCGCAGCTGCGCCACCAGTCCGTTCTCACCCCGCCGCATGGCCAAGCCCCCGCTCCGATCCGCGCCCGGTCACCCCCGAGGCGAGCACGCAGCAGCTTGGCCGACACATATCTTGATGTCAAGATATTTAAGTTCGACAGACCGGTCAGGCGCGGCCCTCGATCGCCCGGGTCACAGCCGCTTCACCGGTGCCAGGTAGACCCGCAGCCGGGTGCGGTGCCACCAGGCCCCGGTGGCCCGCCGCTCCGGCCAGGTGGTGAACCGGTAGCGGTAGAGCACCGCTCGCACCTGGGCGGGTGGCGCGTGCGGGAACGGGTTGTGCCGCAGCAGCCGCAGCGTCGCCCGGTCACCCGCCAGCAGCCGCTCGGCGAACGGCCGCAGCCACGGGCGCGCGTACGCCGGGGAGATCCCGGCGAACCACATCAGCCAGTCCAGCCGCAGGTGGTAGGGCGCGAACTGGCGCGGCCGCCGCCGCACGTCCCCGGGCTTGCCGCGGAACTCGTACTCCCGCCACACCGTGGTCGGCGTCAGCCGCTCCTCGTCGGTGCCCTCGACGACCACCTCGAAGCGGATCCGGTTGATGCTGCCGAACGCGCCGTAGGTGTTCACCAGGTGCAGCTGGTTGAACGAGTAGTTCATCAGCTGACCGCGCGACAGCAGGTTGCGGGCCGGCCGGTAGCTCAGCCAGAGCACCAGCGCGGTCGCGCCCAGCACCAGCACCTCGTACCAGAGCGGCGCCCGCGCGGTGGCCAGGTGTCCGGCACCGGGCAGCCGCAGCGCGCCGAAGGCCAGCGTGATGGTCAGCCAGTTGAGCCAGGCGAAGTTGCCGGAGGCGACCAGCCAGAGCTGGGTGACCACCATCGCGCCCGCCGCCCAGGAGGCGATCGGCTGCGGGGTGAAGAGGAGCACCGGCAGGCCCAGCTGGGCGAGGTGGTTGGCAGCCGCCTCGACCCGGTGCAGCGGCATCGGCAGGTGGTGGAAGTACCAGCTCAGCGGCCCGGGCATGGGCTGGGTCTCGTGGTGGTACCGCAGGCAGGTCAGGTCCCGCCAGCAGCGGTCGCCGCGCAGCTTGATCAGCCCGGCCCCGAACTCGACCCGGAAGAGCAGCCAGCGGAACAGGAAGAGCACCAGGACCGGGGGAGCGACCTTCGCGTTGCCCAGGAACACGGCCAGGAACCCGGCCTCCAGCAGCAGCGACTCCCAGCCGAAGGAGTACCAGGTCTGCCCGACGTTGACGATCGACAGGTAGAGCAGCCAGAGCAGCGCCCAGAGCAGCATCGAGGCCCAGAGCGGCACCAGGTCCGCCAGCCCCGCCGCCACGGCGGCCGCGAGCGAAGCCCCGCCCCAGGCGACGACAGCGAAGCCGCGGTCCGAGTAGCCGAACTGGAAGAGGCTCGGCGCCTCCCAGAAGGTGCGGTGGCGCAGATGGCGCGGCACCGGCAGCATGCCCCGCGAGCCGATCAACGCCCGGAACTGCCGGGCCGCCGCCAGGAAGCCGACCAGGTAGACAACGGCCAGCAGCCGCAGCAGCACCAGCCGGCTGAGCGCGTACCCGGGCGCCGTGAACCACTCCACCCGCCCATCTGACCACCGCCGCGCCCGGCTCGCGGCCCACCGCGCCGCAGCGGTGCGCCAAGCCACCGCCACGCCGCCCGGCCCAGCAGAACGGGCGCCCGGGGCCCCGGCTGCCTAGGCTTCCTGACATGTCTGATGCGCACGCGGCCCGCCGGGAACGGCTGAGCCAGTACTGCAGCGCGGGCGGCGCGGACGCGGCGCTGATCACCAAGGCCGCCAACGTCCGCTACCTCACCGGCTGTGCCCCGTGCGGCGCGACCCTGCTGCTCACCCGCGAGCGCGCACTGCTGGTGCTGCCCGCCGAGCTGCCGCCCGACGACACCGGCGAGCACCCCTACGCCGCCGAGCTGCCGCACCTGGTGGCCGGGCCGGACCAGGACACCGCAGAGGCCGCCGCCGAGGCCGCCGCCCGCCTCGGAGTGGCGGACCTCGCGGTGGAGGAGCACGACCTGACGGTCAGCCGGCACCGGGCGATCGCCGAGCGGGTCGGCGGCGCCCGGCTGGCCGACCTGCAGCGCGCGGTGGAGCGGCTGCGGGTGGTCAAGGACGAGCGGGAGATCGCCGAGCTGCGGATCGCCGCCGAGATCGGCGACCAGGCGCTCGGCGAGCTGCTGGAGTCGATCCTGGTCGGCCGCACCGAGCGGCACCTGGCGATGGAGCTGGAGCGCCGGATGATCGACCACGGCGCGGACCGGGCGGGCTACCCGGTCTCGGTCGGCACCGGCAGCCACTCGGGCCGCGGCGCCCACCAGCCGACCGACCGCCGGGTTGAGGAGGGCGACTTCCTGACCGTCTCGCTCGGCGCCCAGTACCGCGGCTACTCGGTCTGCACCACCCGCACCTTCGTGATCGGCGCCGCTCCGGCGGCCTGGCAGGTCGAGCTGCACCGGTTGGTCTTCGAGGCCCAGCGGGCCGGCCGCGAGGCGCTGCTCCCGGGCGTGCCGGGCAGCGCGCCGGACCGGGCGGCCCGCGAGGTGCTGCTGGCCGGTGGCCATCAGGAAGACCTGCCCAGACCGTTCGGGCACGGTGTGGGCCTGGAGGTGCGGGAGGCGCCGCAGCTGGGACCCGCCGAGATGGGTAAACTGGACAATCGCGTGCCGGTCACCGTCGGCCCAGGGGTACACCTCCCGGGCCGTGGCGGGGTCCGGATCGAGGACACGCTCGTGGTGCGCCCCCTCGAAGAGGGCGGTCCCGAGCTGCTCACCATCACCACCAAGGAGCTCCTCGCCCTGTGACCACCGGTCCCGGTGGGGGCAGGCGCGCACCCTTGGTTCCTTGACAGCTATATCCAGGAGTAAGTGCGCCCGTGGCTTCCACGAACGATCTCAAGAACGGCATGGTCCTCAAGCTCGACAACGACCAGCTCTGGTCCGTCGTCGAGTTCCAGCACGTCAAGCCGGGCAAGGGCCCCGCCTTCGTGCGCACCAAGCTCAAGCACGTGCTGAGCGGCAAGGTTGTCGACAAGACGTTCAACGCGGGCACCAAGGTCGAGACCGCCAATGTCGACAAGCGCGGCATGCAGTTCTCGTACAAGGACGGCGAGCAGTTCGTGTTCATGGACATGGACACCTACGACCAGCTGATGATCGGCCCCGAGGTCGTCGGCGACGCCGCCAAGTACCTGCTGGAGGGCTTCGAGGCCCTGGTCGCCGTGCACGAGGGCGCTCCGCTCTACATCGAGCTGCCGGCCGCCGTCGAGCTGGTCATCGAGTTCACCGAGCCCGGCCTGCAGGGCGACCGCTCCACCGGCGGCAGCAAGCCCGCCCGCCTGGAGACCGGTGCCGAGATCCAGGTCCCGCTCTTCATCAACCAGGGCGAGAAGATCAAGGTCGACACCCGTGATGGCAGCTACCTCGGCCGGGTGAACAAGTAACCGTGGCGTCCGCACGCACCAAGGCGCGCACGCACGCCTTCCAGATCCTCTTCGAGGCCGACGGCCGGGGCGTCGACCCGCTGTCGGTACTCGCCGGCTGGGTCGCCCGGGCCCGGGAGCCCAAGCCGGACGAGGGTGTGCCGCAGGTCGGCGAGTACACCATGCAGCTGGTCGAGGGCTACGTGAAGCACGCCCGCCGGATCGACGAGCTGATCTCGACCTACGCGGTCGGCTGGACGCTCGACCGGATGCCGGCCGCGGACCGCAACGTCCTGCGGCTCGGCGCCTACGAGCTGATCTGGGAGGACGGCGTCCCGGACGCGGTCGTCCTGGACGAGGCGGTGGAGATCGCCAAGGAGTTCTCCACGGACGACTCGCCGGCCTTCGTGAACGGGCTGCTGGCCCGCTTCATGGAGCTCAAGCCGTCGATCCGCCGGGATCTCTGAACAGCGCGCTCATGCCCTTCGATGGCCGTCGGACCTTCCGGTCCGGCGGCCATTACGCATATCTTGTTACTGATCAGTAGCTAACCCGAAGGGCGCCGCTCCCATGACCAGAGTGACCACTGCGACCACCGCGACCGTGCTCGACAGCGAGTTCGACCGGGCCGTCGCCCTCGAACCGGACCCCGACCGCGCCGGGCACCACCTCGGTGAGCTGGGCGCCGGCTGGCAGATCGGCGGCGGGATCAACGGCGGACTACTGCTGGCCGTGGCCGCCAACGCGCTGCGCCGGGAACTGCCCGGGCACCCCGATCCGCTCTCGATCAGCTGCTACTACCTCTCCGCCTCGGTCCCCGGCCCGCTCTCGGTGCGCACCGAGACCGTCCGGCGGGGCCGCACGCTCTCCAACGCGACCGCCTCGCTCCACCAGCGGGACGCGGACGGCACCGAGGTCGAGCGGCTGAGAGTGCTGGCCGCTTACGGCGATCTGGCCGCGCTGGACGGCGAGGTGCGCACCTCGGCCGTCGCGCCCGAGCTGCCGCCGGTCGAGCGGTGCATCGGCATCGAGCACGCCCCGCCCGGGCTGCTCGACCAGGCCGCCCTGCTGGAGCGCTTCGACCTGCGGCTGGACCCCGGCACGGTCGGCTGGGCGGTCGGGCAGCCGGCTCAGCTGGGCCGGATCCAGGGCTGGTTCAAGCTGGCCGACGGGCGCGAGCCGGACCCGCTCTCGCTGCTGCTGGTCGCCGACGCGCTGCCGCCGGTCACCTTCGACCTCGGGATGCCCGGCTGGGCCCCGACCATCGAGCTGACCGTGCACCTGCGCGCCCGGCCGGCCCCGGGCTGGCTGCGGGTCAGCCACGCCACCCGGAACCTGGCCGGCGGCCACTTCGAGGAGGACTGCGAGATCTGGGACTCGACCGGCCGCCTGGTTGCCCAGTCGCGCCAGCTGGCCCGCGCGCCCCGCGCACAGGCCTGACGCCGCGCACGCCCGGGCGCACGCCGGGAGTGCGCAGACGCCGACGGCGCGGTCCCCCGGGACCGCGCCGTGACGTTTCTTCAGTTGCCGAAGGGGCGAGCGGGTCAGCTCGCGTCCTCCTCGCGCACCGCGCGGCGGGCGTCAGAGTTCAGCACGCCCCAGCTGATCAGCTGCTCGGTGAGGATGGACGGCGACTGGTCGTAGATCACGGCCAGCGTGCGCAGGTCGTCCTGGCGGATCGAGAGCACCTTGCCGTTGTAGTCACCGCGCTGCGACTGGATGGTCGCGGCGTAGCGCTGCAGCGGGCCGGCCTTCTCGGAGGGGACCTGGGTCAGTCTCTCCAGGTCCAGCACCAGGCGCGGCGGCGGCTCGGCCGCGCCGCCAGGGGTGCCGCCGGGCAGCAGCTCCTGAACCGGGACGCCGTAGAACTCGGCCAGTTCGGCCAGCCGCTGCACCGTCACAGCACGGTCGCCACGCTCGTAGGAGCCGACGACGACCGCCTTCCAGCGCCCCTGGGACTTCTCCTCGACGCCGTGCAGGGAGAGACCCTGCTGAGTGCGGATAGCTCGGAGTTTGCCTCCGAGCTGCTTCGCGTAGTCGCTGGACATTGTTCTCCCCGGACGAGAAATTCTTGATCATGTCGGTCACGGGGGGAGCGAGGGATGGCCCGGCTTCCCAAGGCGTCCTACCGGTGGGTTCGACGTCTATTCCGTAACTCACTGTGAGGTTACGTAGAGTAAGGTAGCTCCGTCAAGCCGAATGGGGCAGCCGTGCGAATGGTCTGCTACCTGTACGTGAACACGACACAAAGGGTGTCGGGCGGCCCATGATCGCCCTGGTAGCATGGACGCGGCTCGCGCCACGTTCGGGCGGCCAACACTTTCAGACATCCTTTAAGGCCCGTCCAGTGAGGCGGGGAAGGAGGTCCGCTTCGGCATGACCACACAGACTGACGCTCCCCGTCCGCCCCACCAGGTGCTGGACGGCGCGGACATCGCCCGGGTGATCACCCGGATCGCGCACGAGATCGTCGAACGCGCCAAGGGCGCCGACGATGTGGTGCTGCTCGGCATCCACACCCGCGGTGTCCACCTCGCCCGCCGGCTGCACGCCAGGCTGACGCAGATCACCGGCCGCGAGATCCCGCTCGGCACGCTCGACATCACCATGTACCGGGACGACCTGCGGCTCAAGCCCGCCCGCGCCCTGGAGCACACCGAGATCCCGGCCGGCGGGATCGACGGCAAGCTGGTGATCCTGATCGACGACGTGCTCTTCTCCGGCCGCACCATCCGCGCCGCACTCGACGCGCTCGGCGACATCGGCCGGCCCCGCGCGGTGCAACTCGCCGTCCTGGTCGACCGGGGCCACCGCGAGCTGCCGATCCGCGCCGACTACGTGGGCAAGAACCTGCCCACCTCGCTGCGCGAGGCCGTGCAGGTCCGGCTCTCCGACGCCGACGGCATGGACGCCGTGCTGGTCGGCGACCGCGACTACGCCGCCCGCAGCTCGCAGGCTCTGGCCGCCCCCACCCTCCCGGAGTAGAAGCACCGTGATGCGCCACCTCGTCTCCGCCGCCGACCTCAGCCGCGACGACGCGCTGCTGATCCTGGATACCGCCGAGGAGCTGGCCCAGCTCTCCGGACGGGCCGTCAAGAAGCTCCCCACGCTGCGCGGCCGCACCGTCGTGAACCTCTTCTTCGAGGACTCCACCCGCACCAAGACCTCCTTCGAGGTCGCCGAGAAGCGCCTGAGCGCCGACGTGATCAACTTCGCCGCCAAGGGCTCCTCGGTGGCCAAGGGCGAGAGCCTCAAGGACACCGCGCTGACCCTGCAGGCGATGGGCGCCGACGCGGTCGTGATCCGGCACCACGCCTCCGGCGCCCCGGCCCGGCTGGCCCAGTCCGACTGGCTGCACGGCAGCGTGATCAACGCCGGCGACGGCACCCACGAGCACCCGACCCAGGCCCTGCTGGACGCCTTCACCATGCGCCGGCACCTCAACCCGGGGCTGGGCAACGATCTCGCCGGGCGCCGGATCACCATCGTCGGCGACGTGCTGCACAGCCGGGTGGCCCGCTCCAACGTGCTGCTGCTGCAGACCCTGGGCGCCCACGTGACCTTCGTGGCCCCGCCCACGCTGCTGCCGATCGGCATCAAGAACTGGCCCTGCGAGGTCTCCTACGACCTGGACGCCGCGCTCGCCAAGACCGACGCGCTGATGATGCTGCGGGTCCAGCGCGAGCGGATGAACGCCGCGTTCTTCCCCACCGAGCGCGAGTACTCGCGCCGCTACGGCCTGCACGCGGGCCGCCTGGCCAAACTGCCCGAGCACGCCATCGTGATGCACCCGGGTCCGATGGTGCGCGGCATGGAGATCACCGCAGAGGTGGCCGACTCGCCGCGCTGCACCGTGGTCGAGCAGGTCGCCAACGGCGTGTCGATCCGGATGGCCGTGCTGTACCTCCTGCTCGGCGGCGCCGTCTTCACCGACAGCCCCGCCGAGGCAGCCCGCACCGAAACACGTACCGAGATGAACGAGGCCGCCCAGTGACCAGCTACCTGATCCGCAACGCCCAGCTCCTCGGCGGCCCCGCGCAGGACATCCACATCGCCGACGGCGTGATCCGCGAGATCGGCACCGGCCTGGCGATCGAGGCCGACGTCGACATCGACGCGCACGGCCTGATCGCGCTGCCCGGCCTGGTCGACCTGCACACCCACCTGCGCGAGCCGGGCCGGGAGGACGCCGAGACGGTGCTGACCGGCACCCAGGCCGCCGCCAAGGGCGGCTACACCGCCGTGCACGCGATGGCCAACACCTTCCCGGTCGCCGACACCGCGGGCGTGGTCGAGCAGGTCTGGCGGCTCGGCCAGGCCTCCGGCTACTGCGACGTGCAGCCGGTCGGCGCCGTCACGGTGGGCCTGGAGGGCAAGAAGCTCGCCGAGCTGGGCGCCATGCACGACTCCGCCGCCGGAGTGCGGGTCTTCTCCGACGATGGCAAGTGCGTGGACGACGCGGTGATCATGCGCCGCGCGCTGGAGTACGTGAAGGCCTTCGACGGCGTCGTCGCCCAGCACGCGCAGGAGCCCCGGCTCACCGAGGGCGCCCAGATGAACGAGGGCCAGGTCTCCGGCGAGCTCGGTCTCGGCGGCTGGCCGGCCGTCGCCGAGGAGGCGATCATCGCCCGTGACGTGCTGCTCGCCGCGCACGTCGGCTCCCGGCTGCACGTCTGCCACGTCTCCACGGCCGGCTCGGTGGAGCTGATCCGCTGGGCCAAGGCCAAGGGCTGGGACGTCACCGCCGAGGTGACCCCGCACCACCTGCTGCTCACCGACGAGCTGGTCCGCAGCTACGACCCGGTCTACAAGGTGAACCCGCCGCTGCGCACCGCCGAGGACGTGCACGCGCTGCGCGAGGCGCTGGCCGACGGCACCATCGACGCGGTGGCCACCGACCACGCCCCGCACCCGGCGGAGGACAAGGACTGCGAGTGGGCGGCCGCCGCGATGGGCATGGTCGGCCTGGAGACCGCGCTCTCGGTGGTCCAGCAGGCGATGGTCGAGACCGGCCTGCTGAACTGGGAGGGCGTGGCGGACCGGATGTCGCACCGCCCCGCGCGGATCGGCCGGCTCAGCGGGCACGGACGCCCCGTCTCGGTCGGTGAGCCGGCCAACCTGGTGCTCTTCGATCCCGCGTACCGTGGCACCGTGAATCCGGACAGCTTCGCCACCCGCAGTCGCAACACTCCCTACCGCGGGCTGGACCTGCCCGGTCGGGTGCACGCCACGTTCCTGCGCGGGGCGGCCACCGTGCTGGCCGGCGAGCTGGTCGAGCCGGGCGAGCTGGCGTGAACGGCACCGAGCTGGCCGTCATGCACAAGGCGCAGGTGCACAACTGGCCCGACTACATCGGCTGGTCGGTCGGCCTGCTGATCGTGGTCGCGGTCGTCTACTGGCTGATGCGCCAGGGCTGGAACTGGCGCCGCACCCTGCAGTCCGATCTTCCGGAGCTGCCCGCCGTGCCGAGCGAGATCGGCACACCCATCCTGGAGAGCAGCGGCCGCTACCACGGCAGCACGACCGCCGGGAACTGGCTCGACCGGGTGGTGGCCCACGGCCTGGGCAGCCGGAGCCTGGCGGAGCTGACGCTGACCGAGCGCGGGCTGCTGGCCCGCCGCCCGGGGGCCGAGGACCTCTGGCTGCCCGTCGAGGACCTGACGGGTGCTCGGACCGACTCCGGCATCGCCGGCAAGGTCGTGCCGTCCGGGCTGCTGGTGGTCGGCTGGCAGCTCGCCGGCACCGCGCTGGACTCCGGATTCCGGCTGGACCGCCCGGACGAGCACGCGGCCTGGGTCACGGCCGTGGCTCAACTCGCAACACGTACGACGAAGACGGAAGGCGTAACACCATGACCGCACCTGCCCCCACCACGCCGCGCCCCTGGCGGGAGCGTGTGCCTGCCGTGCTGGTCCTGGAGGACGGTCGAACCTTCCGCGGCCAGGCCTACGGCGCGACCGGCGAGACCTTCGGCGAGGCGGTCTTCAACACCGGCATGTCCGGCTACCAGGAGACCCTGACCGACCCGTCCTACCACCGCCAGGTGGTGGTCATGACGGCTCCGCAGATCGGCAACACCGGCTGGAACGACGAGGACGACGAGTCCAAGCAGATCTGGGTGGCCGGCTACGTGGTCCGCGACCCCGCCCGGGTGCCCTCCAACTGGCGTTCGCGCCGCTCGCTGGACGCCGAGCTGGCGACCCAGGGCGTGGTCGGGATCAGCGGCATCGACACCCGCGCGCTCACCCGCCACCTGCGCGAGCGCGGGGCGATGCGGGTCGGCATCTTCTCCGGCGAGCGGTTGGCCGAGCCGGCCGAGCTGCTGGCCCGGGTGCTTCAGGCCCCGGAGATGAAGGGCGCCGACCTGTGCGCCGAGGTCGCCACCACCGAGCCCTACGTGGTGCCGGCGATCGGTGCGAAGCGTTTCACCGTCGCGGCCCTGGACCTCGGGATCAAGGCGATGACCCCGCAGCGGATGGCCGAGCGCGGCATCGAGGTGCACGTGCTGCCGGCCAACTCGACCGTCGAGGACCTCTACGCGGTCGACCCGGACGGCGTCTTCTTCTCCAACGGCCCGGGCGACCCGGCCACCGCCGACCACCAGGTGGCGGTGCTGCGCGAGGTGCTGAGCCGCAAGACCCCGTTCTTCGGGATCTGCTTCGGCAACCAGATCCTCGGCCGGGCGCTGGGCTTCGGCACCTACAAGCTCAAGTACGGCCACCGCGGCATCAACCAGCCGGTGCAGGACCGCACCACCGGCAAGGTCGAGGTCACCGCGCACAACCACGGCTTCGCCGTGGAGGCACCGCTGGACCAGGTGAGCCAGACCCCGTTCGGGCGCGCCGAGGTCTCCCACGTCTGCCTGAACGACGACGTGGTCGAGGGCCTGCAGTGCCTGGACACGCCCGCCTTCAGCGTGCAGTACCACCCCGAGGCGGCGGCCGGTCCGCACGACGCCGCCTACCTGTTCGATCGGTTCGTAGAGCTGATGACCCGCACCACCGCAGGGAGCTGACCCGTGCCCAAGCGCACTGACATCAAGTCCGTTCTGGTCATCGGTTCCGGCCCGATCGTGATCGGCCAGGCGGCCGAGTTCGACTACTCCGGCACCCAGGCCTGCCGCGTGCTGCGGGCCGAGGGCCTGCGGGTCGTGCTGGTGAACTCCAACCCGGCGACGATCATGACCGACCCGGAGATCGCCGACGCCACCTACGTCGAGCCGATCACCCCCGAGTTCGTCGAGAAGATCATCGCCAAGGAGCGCCCCGACGTGCTCCTGCCCACCCTGGGCGGCCAGACCGCGCTGAACACCGCGATCTCGCTGCACCAGGCGGGCACCCTGGAGAAGTACGGCGTGGAGCTGATCGGCGCCAACGTCGAGGCGATCAACAAGGGCGAGGACCGCCAGCTGTTCAAGGAGGTCGTCGAGGCCGTCAACGCCAAGATCGGCCACGGCGAGTCGGCCCGCTCGGTGATCTGCCACTCGATGGACGACGTGATCGCGGGCGTCGAGACGCTCGGCGGCTACCCGGTCGTGGTCCGCCCCTCCTTCACCATGGGCGGCGCCGGCTCCGGCTTCGCGCACGACGAGGAGGACCTGCGCCGGATCGCCGGCCAGGGCCTGACCCTGTCGCCGACCACCGAGGTGCTCCTGGAGGAGTCCATCCTCGGCTGGAAGGAGTACGAGCTCGAGCTGATGCGCGACAAGAACGACAACGTCGTGGTCGTCTGCTCGATCGAGAACTTCGACCCGATGGGCGTGCACACCGGCGACTCGATCACCGTCGCGCCGGCCATGACGCTGACCGACCGCGAGTACCAGATCCTGCGCGACATCGGCATCGCGGTGATCCGCGAGGTCGGCGTCGACACCGGTGGCTGCAACATCCAGTTCGCGGTCAACCCGGAGGACGGCCGGGTCATCGTGATCGAGATGAACCCCCGGGTCTCCCGCTCCTCGGCGCTCGCCTCCAAGGCCACCGGCTTCCCGATCGCCAAGATCGCCGCCAAGCTGGCCGTCGGCTACACCCTGGACGAGATCCCCAACGACATCACCGAGCAGACGCCGGCTTCCTTCGAGCCGACCCTGGACTACGTGGTGGTCAAGGTCCCGCGGTTCGCCTTCGAGAAGTTCCCGTCGGCCGACGCCACGCTGACCACCACCATGAAGTCGGTCGGCGAGGCCATGGCGATGGGCCGCAACTTCCCCGAGGCGCTGAACAAGGCGCTGCGCTCGCTGGAGAAGAAGGGCTCCCAGTTCAGCTGGATCGGCGAACCGGGCGAGAAGGACGAGCTGCTGACGAAGGCTCAGGTCCCGACCGACGGTCGGATCAACACCGTGATGCAGGCGATCCGGGCCGGCGCCACCCAGGAGGAGGTGTTCGAGGCCACCAAGATCGACCCGTGGTTCGTCGACCAGCTCTTCCTGCTGAACGAGATCGCCGCGGAGCTGGCCCAGACCGCCGAGCTCGACCCCGAGCTGCTGCGCCACGCCAAGCGGCACGGCTTCTCCGACCAGCAGATCGGCGAGATCCGCGGCCTCAAGCCGGACGTGGTCCGCGAGGTGCGGCACGCGCTCGGCATCCGCCCGGTCTTCAAGACGGTCGACACCTGCGCCGCCGAATTCGCCGCCAGGACCCCGTACTTCTACTCCTCCTATGACGAGGAGAACGAGGTCGCCCCGCGCACCAAGCCCGCGGTGATCATCCTCGGCTCGGGTCCGAACCGGATCGGCCAGGGCATCGAGTTCGACTACTCCTGCGTGCACGCCTCCTTCGCGCTCGCCGAGGCCGGCTACGAGACCGTCATGGTCAACTGCAACCCGGAGACCGTCTCCACCGACTACGACACCTCCGACCGGCTCTACTTCGAGCCGCTCACCCTGGAGGACGTGCTGGAGATCGTGCACGCCGAGTCGCAGGCGGGGCCGCTGGCCGGCGTGATCGTGCAGCTCGGCGGCCAGACCCCGCTCGGCCTGGCGCAGGCGCTCAAGGACAACGGCGTGCCGATCGTCGGCACCCAGCCCGAGGCGATCGACCTCGCCGAGGAGCGCGGCGCGTTCGGCCGGGTGCTGCGGGACGCCGGCCTGCCGGCCCCCAAGCACGGCACCGCCTTCTCCTTCGAGGAGGCCAAGGCGATCGCCGACGAGATCGGCTACCCGGTGCTGGCCCGCCCGTCCTACGTGCTCGGCGGGCGCGGCATGGAGATCGTCTACGACGAGCCCAGCCTCGCCTCCTACCTGGAGCGGCACGCCGGGCTGATCTCCGAGCACCCGGTGCTGATCGACCGCTTCCTGGACGACGCGGTGGAGATCGACGTCGACGCGCTCTACGACGGCACCGAGCTCTACCTCGGCGGCGTGATGGAGCACATCGAGGAGGCCGGCATCCACTCGGGCGACTCGGCCTGCGCGCTGCCGCCGATCACCCTGGGCGGCTACGACATCAAGCGGCTGCGGACCTCCACCGAGGCGATCGCCCGCGGCGTCGGGGTGCGCGGTCTGATCAACATCCAGTTCGCGCTGGCCGGGGACATCCTCTACGTCCTGGAGGCCAACCCGCGCGCCTCCCGGACCGTCCCGTTCACCTCCAAGGCGACCGCCGTGCCGCTGGCCAAGGCGGCGGCCCGGATCTCGCTCGGCGCCACCATCGCCGAGCTGCGCGCCGAGGGCATGCTGCCGGCCGAGGGCGACGGCGGCACGCTGCCGGCCGACTGCCCGATCTCGGTCAAGGAGGCCGTGATGCCGTGGAGCCGCTTCCGCGACATCCACGGGCGCGGCGTGGACACCGTGCTCGGCCCGGAGATGCGCTCGACCGGTGAGGTCATGGGCATCGACACGGTCTTCGGCACCTCCTACGCCAAGGCCCAGGCCGGCGCCTACGGCGCGCTGCCGACCAAGGGCAAGGTCTTCGTCTCGGTGGCCAACCGGGACAAGCGCAACCTGGTCTTCCCGGCCCGGGCGCTGGTCGAGCTGGGCTTCGAGGTGCTCGCCACGGCCGGCACCGCCGAGGTGCTGCAGCGCGGCGGCATCCCGTCCACGCTGGTGCGCAAGCACAGCGAGGGCCAGGGCCCGAACGGCGAGCGGACCATCGTGCAGCTGATCCACGACGGCGAGGTCGACCTGATCATCAACACGCCGTACGGCACCGGCGGCCGCCTGGACGGCTACGAGATCCGCACCGCCGCGGTCTCCCGGGGCGTGCCCTGCCTGACCACCGTGCAGGCGATGGGCGCGGCCGTGCAGGGCATCGACGCGATGACCCGGGGCGACGTCGGGGTGATGTCGCTGCAGGAGCACGCGGCGCTGATCAACTCCAGCCGCAAGTAGCAGGATCCTGTGTGGGAGGCACCCGGTCCGGGTGCCTCCCACACCCATGTGAGGAAGGCGCCGCGCGCGTGTACAAGCAGCTTTTCAACCTGGTCTTCCGCAAGATGGACCCCGAGAAGGCCCACCACCTGGCCTTCTTCTGGATCCGGCTGGCCGCCTCGGTGCCGGGCCTGCGCCAGCTGGTCGCCCTGGTGCTCGCGCCGCGCGACGCGGCGCTGCGCACCACCGCGCTCGGCCTGGACCTGCCGGGTCCGTTCGGGCTCGGCGCCGGCTTCGACAAGAACGCGATCGGGATCGACGGCCTGGCGATGCTCGGCTTCGACTACGTGGAGATCGGCACGGTCACCGGTGAGCCGCAGCCCGGCAACCCGGCGCCGCGGCTCTTCCGGCTGGTCGAGGACCGCGCGCTGATCAACCGGATGGGCTTCAACAACCAGGGCTCGGCCCGGATCGCGGCCCGCCTCGCGCAGCGCCAGCGCGGCTCGATGTCGCCGGTGGTCGGGGTGAACATCGGCAAGACCAAGGTGGTGGAGGAGGCCGACGCGGTCGCCGACTACGTCAAGAGCACCGAGCGGCTGGCCAAGCACGCGGACTACCTGGTGGTCAACGTCTCCTCGCCGAACACCCCGGGGCTGCGCAACCTCCAGGCCGTCTCGCACCTGGGCCCGCTGCTGAGCGCCGTGCGCGCGGCCGCCGACCAGGCCACCGCGCACCACGTGCCGCTGCTGGTGAAGATCGCGCCCGACCTGGCCGACGAGGACGTGGACGCGGTCGCCGATCTGGCGCTGGAGCTCGGCCTGGACGGCATCATCGCCACCAACACCACGATCGGCCGCGAGGGCCTGCTGGCGCCGGCCGCCCGGATCGAGCAGATCGGCATGGGCGGGCTCTCCGGGGCGCCGCTGAAGGACCGCTCGCTGGAGGTGCTCAAGCGGCTGCGCAAGCGGACCGAGGGGCGCCTGGTGCTGGTCTCGGTCGGCGGGATCGAGACCGCCGAGGACGCCTGGCAGCGGATCGTGGCCGGCGCCGACCTGGTCCAGGGGTACACCGGGTTCATCTACGAGGGCCCGTTCTGGATGCGCCGGGTGCACCAGGGGCTGGGCCGGCGGCTGCGGCAGGCGGGCTTCAAGAGCATTGCCGAGGCGGTGGGTTCGGGCGCCTGAGGGCCGTACCCGAATTGACATGATCATCTGATGATCTGTCATAAATCGGGGCAATGTGACATTCGCCGGACGGGTTTGGGAGAGTTCCGGGAGCCAGCGAACCGACAGGACCGGTCGAAAGGGGCCCAAGGATGGCCAACCCCCTGCAGCTGCGGGCCGAGGTGCTCGCCAACCACCCCGAAGGGGCCTGCCACCGCTTGGTGCTGCACGCCCCCGGTGTGCCGCAGCGGGTGCGGCCCGGGCACTTCGCCACCCTGGCGGTGGGCGACGAGAGCTCGGCGCTGCCACTGCGCCGGGCCTTCTCGATCCACCGGGCCGACCCGGCGGCCGGCACCGTCGAGCTGGTGATCGCCGCTCGCGGGGCCGGCAGCCGGCAGCTGGCCGCTGCCCGGGTGGGCGAGCGGCTCGACCTGATCGCCCCGCTCGGCACCCCCTTCCCGCTGCCGGACGGCCCGGTCAGCGCGCTGCTGGTGGCCGGTGGCCACCGCGGCGCGCCGCTCTTCGCGCTCGGCGCCGAGATCCAGCGGCGCGGCGGGCAGGTCGGCTTCCTGCTGGCCGCTGCCACCGCCGAGCGGCTGTACGGGGTCGAGCAGGCCCGGGCGCTCACCCAGGACGTGCTGGTGCTCACCGAGGACGGCTCGCTCGGCCTGACCGGCCGGGCGACCGACCCGCTGGCCGAGGCGATCCGGGCGATCGGGGCCGGCGTGGTCTACGCCTGCGGGCCGATGGGGATGCTGCGGCAGGTCACCGAGATCGCCGCCGAGCAAGGGGTGCGCACCCACGTCGCGGTCGAGGCGGCGATGGCCTGCGGCACCGGGATCTGCATGACCTGCGTGCTGCCGGTGGTCGGCGAGGACGGCCGCAGCCGTTTCGTGCGGGCCTGCACCGACGGGCCGGTGTTCGAGGGCGCCAGGGTGCGCTGGGCGGACATCGGGACGGTGCCCGCCGACCTGGAAGGCGCCGCGGCGATGCGCGGTGCGACGGGGGGAGAGGCCTGATGGACCCGCAGGACGTCGACCTCAGCGCCCCGCTCGGCGCGCTCACCCTGCCCAACCCGCTCAGCACCGCCTCCGGCTGCGCGGGCTACGGGCGCGAGCTGGCCAGATTCGTCCCGCTGGACGAGTTGGGCACCGTCACGACCAAGACGATCATGCCCTACCCCCGGTCCGGCGAGGCCACCCCGCGGATGGCCGAGACGCCCGCCGGGATGCTCAACTCGATCGGGCTGCAGGGCTCGGGCATCGAGCACTTCGTCCGGCACGAGCTGCCCTGGCTGGCCGAGCGCGGCGCCCGGGTGCTGGTCTCGATCGCCGGTCAGCGCCTGGAGGAGTTCACCGAGACGGCCGAGCGGCTGAACGGACAGCCGGGCCTGGTCGGCCTGGAACTCAACATCTCCTGCCCCAACCTGGCCGACCGCGGCCTGGTCTTCGGCCGCAATCCCGCCACCTCGTACGACGTGGTGCGCGCGGTGCGCAAGGTCGCCGACCCCGAACTGCCCATCTACGCCAAGCTCTCGCCCGACGTCACCTCGATCACCGAGATCGCCGCCGCCTGCGGGCACGCCGGGGCCGACGGCCTGTCGATGATCAACACCGCCCTGGGCCTGGCCGTCGACCTGGACACCATGCGCCCCGCGCTGGCGGCCGGCGCCGGCGGGCTCTCCGGGCCCGCGCTGCGCCCGATCGCGGTGCGCTGCGTCTACGAGGTGCACGCCGCGATGCTCGCCGGGCGGATCCCGCAGGTGCCGATCCTCGGCATGGGTGGCATCCGCAGCGGCCGGGACGCGCTGGAGTTCACCCTGGCCGGGGCCAGCGGGGTGGCGGTGGGGACCGCCCTCTTCCAGGACCCGGCCGCGCCGCGGCGGATCCTCGCCGAGCTGCGCACCGAGCTGGCCGCCCGCGGCTTCGCCAAGTACACCGACGCGGTGGGGTTCGCCCACCGCCCCGACCCGTCCTGAAAGGACGTCATGACTCTCGCCCCCTTCGGCGCCCGGCTGCGCCAGGCCATGGACGACCGCGGCCAGCTCTGCGTCGGCATCGACCCGCACGCCGCCCTGCTCTCCGCCTGGGGTCTGGGCGACGACCTGGCCGGCCTGGAGGCCTTCAGCCGCACCGTGGTCGAGGCGCTCGCCGACCGGGTCGCCGTGCTCAAGCCGCAGGCCGCCTTCTTCGAGCGGTTCGGCAGCAAGGGCGTCGCCGTGCTGGAGCGCACCGTCGCCGAGGCCCGGGCGGCCGGCGCGCTGGTGCTGATGGACGCCAAGCGCGGCGACATCGGCTCGACCATGGCCGCCTACGCCGAGGCCTTCCTGCGGCCCGACAGCCCGCTCTTCTCCGACGCCCTCACGGTCAGCCCCTACCTCGGCTTCGGTTCGCTGCGCCCGGCGCTCGACCTGGCCCGCGAGCAGGGCTGCGGCATCTTCGCGCTCGCCCTCACCTCCAACCCCGAGGGCTTCGAGGTGCAGCGCGCCGTGGCCGCGGACGGGGTGAGCGTGGCGCAGCGGGTGCTGCGCCACCTGGCGGCCGAGAACGCCGACGCCCGGCCGCTCGGCTCGTTCGGCGCGGTGGTCGGCGCGACGCTGGCCGACGCGGGCGTGGACCTGGCGATCAACGGCCCGCTGCTGGCCCCCGGAATCGGCGCCCAGGGCGCGACCATGGCCGACCTGCCGCGGGTCTTCGGGGCGGCCGTACCCGACGTGGTACCGAGCGTCAGCCGCGATGTGCTCAAGCACGGACCCTCGGTCACGGCGCTGCGGGAGGCCGCACAGCGCTTCGTCGACGATGTGAGGGCTGTCACACTCGCTTGACGAACAGGGCCCAAACCGGGCCGATTTCTCCCGAAAAGTCCTGGCCTACCTGTGCTGACCAGGACTTTTCGGCTTCTTTTCCTGACGTGGGCGCGCAATCCGGGTAGTGTCCGGCGGTAGGTACCCACGGCGGTGAGTTTCTCGTTGCTCTCGCAGGTCAGAGCGGCTAGGTTCCACTGCGGTCGCAGCCTCAACAGGCTGTGGCAGGCGCCTGGTTCGACCAATGTCCTAGCACTTCAATTCCTTCCAGACCCTGAGGTGAACGGCGTGGCTCTTCCGCCCCTTACCCCTGAACAGCGCGCGGCCGCGCTGGCCAAGGCCGCCGAGGCTCGCCGGGAGCGCGCCGAGGTGAAGAACCGGCTCAAGCACTCGGGCGCCTCCCTGCACGAGGTGATCAAGGCCGGCAAGGCCGACAACGAGGTCATCGGCAAGATGAAGGTCTCCGCGCTGCTGGAGAGCCTCCCGGGCGTCGGCAAGGTCCGCGCCAAGCAGATCATGGAGCGGCTCGGCATCAGCGAGAGCCGTCGGGTTCGCGGCCTCGGCACGAACCAGATCGCCTCCCTGGAGCGGGAGTTCGGCGGCACGCCGTCCTGATCGGGGGCCGACCGGTTCGCCGGTCGTTCGGCCGACCGCCTCCCGGTGGTCTCCGGTTCGTCCAGAATCCGGGATAATCGGGGCATGAGTGAACGTCCGCGGCTGACCGTGCTCTCCGGCCCTTCGGGGGTCGGCAAGAGCACGGTCGTCGCTCATCTGAGGCAGCAGCATCCCGAGGTCTGGCTCTCGGTGTCGGCGACCACCCGGCACCCGCGGCCCGGCGAGAAGGACGGGGTCCACTACCACTTCGTCGACAGCGACGAGTTCGACAAGCTGGTCGCCAACGGCGAACTGCTGGAGTGGGCCGTCTTCGCCGGCAACAAGTACGGCACCCCGCGCGCGGCGGTCGAGGAGAAGCTGGAGCGCGGCGTACCCGTGGTGCTGGAGATCGACCTGCAGGGTGCGCGCCAGGTGCGGGAGTCGATGCCGCAGGCGCAGCTGGTCTTCCTGGCCCCGCCGAGCTGGGAGGAGCTGGTGCGCCGGCTCACCGGGCGCGGCACCGAACCGCAGGAGGTCATCGACGAGCGGCTGGCCGCCGCGAAGGTCGAGCTGGCGGCGGAGCCGGAGTTCGACACCACGCTGGTGAACAACTCGGTCGAGCAGGTGACGGCCGAGCTGCTAGCCTTGCTCGGTGTAGCCTGACCTTTTCTTTTCCATCTTTCGGAAGGTTTTCGCGTGTCCTCTTCTATGACCGCGCCCGAGGGCATCATCAACCCGCCGATCGACGAGCTGCTTGAGGCCACGGACTCGAAGTACAGCCTGGTGATCTACGCGGCCAAGCGCGCGCGTCAGATCAACGCGTACTACTCGCAGCTGGGCGAGGGTCTGCTGGAATACGTCGGCCCGCTGGTCGACACCCACGTGCACGAGAAGCCGCTGTCGATCGCGCTGCGCGAGATCAACGCCGGCATGCTGACCGCCGAGGCCGTCGACGTCGCCTGACGGCAGCGTCTGATGCGCACAGGCTGATGTGCCTTCAAGGGGCCCACCGGATCCGTCCGGTGGGCCCCTTGGCATGTCCGGGGGCTGGTGGCTCTAAGGTGAGCTGGTGAGTGAGACGAGCCCCTCGCGGCAGCCCCAGGTGGTCCTCGGTGTCAGCGGCGGGATCGCCGCCTACAAGGCGTGCGAGCTGCTGCGCCGGTTCAGCGAGTCCGGGCACCAGGTCACCGTGGTCCCGACCGCGGCGGCGCTGCACTTCGTCGGCGAGGCCACCTGGGCCGCGCTCTCCGGCCGGCCGGCCGCCACCGAGACCTGGGACCGGGTGCACGAGGTCCCGCACGTGCGGATCGGGCAGCGGGCCGACCTGGTGGTGGTCGCGCCCGCCACCGCCGACCTCCTCGCCAAGGCCGCCCACGGCCTGGCCGACGACCTGCTCACCAACACCCTGCTGACCGCCCGCTGCCCGGTGGTCTTCGCGCCCGCGATGCACACCGAGATGTGGGAGCACGCCGCGACCCAGGAGAACGTCGCCACCCTGCGCCGGCGCGGCGCGATCGTGCTGGAACCGGCGGTCGGCAGGCTGACCGGGGTGGACACCGGCAAGGGCCGGCTGCCCGATCCGGACGCGATCTTCGCCGCCTGCCGCCGGGTGCTGTCCGGCCGTGCGGGGCAGGCCGACCTGGCCGGCCGTCACGTGGTCGTCTCGGCCGGTGGCACCCGTGAGCCGCTGGACCCGGTGCGCTACCTGGGCAACCGCTCCTCCGGCAAGCAGGGCTACGCACTCGCCGTGACCGCCGCCGCGCGCGGCGCCCGGGTCACCCTGCTGGCCGCCAACGTGGAGCTGCCGGACCCGGCCGGGGTGGCTGTGGTCAACATCACCACCGCCCTCGAGCTGCGCGAAGCCGCCGTGAAGGCGGCGGCCGAGGCGGACGTGGTGGTGATGGCCGCCGCGGTCGCCGACTTCCGGCCGGCCGAGTACGCCGCGGTGAAGATCAAGAAGAAGGACGGTGCGGAGCCCGCGCCGGTCGCCCTGGTGCGCAATCCGGACATCCTCGCCGAGCTGTCCGGCAGCCGGGCGCGCCCCGGACAGCTGGTGGTCGGCTTCGCCGCCGAGACCGACCAGGTGCTGGCCAACGGTCGGGCCAAGCTGGCCCGCAAGGGTTGCGACCTGCTGGTGGTGAACGAGGTGGGCGAGGGCCGGGCCTTCGGTACGGACACCAACGAGGCCGTGGTGCTGGGCGCCGACGGTTCCGAGACGCCGATCGCGCCGGGGCCCAAGGAGGACGTCGCGGACGCGATCTGGGATCTGGTGGCCGCGCGGCTCGGGGTGCCCAGCCACTGAGACAACGCGTCCATAAACGTGCCGGGGAGTGTTGATCGGCGATAGCCGACCGTTACACTCCAGGAATCAAGTCTTTCCGGATGCCCCGGCCCGGCCGGGAGCGTTCAGTCAGCAGCCGCTGCAACCCCAGGGAGCGCTGTGTCTCGCCGCCTGTTCACCTCGGAGTCCGTCACCGAGGGACACCCCGACAAGATCGCTGACCAGATCAGCGACACCATCCTCGACGCCCTCCTCAAGGACGACCCGACCTCCCGGGTCGCCGTGGAGACGCTGATCACCACTGGCCAGGTGCACGTCGCCGGTGAGGTCACCACCAAGGCGTACGCGCCGATCGCGCAGCTGGTCCGGGAGAAGATCCTGGAGATCGGGTACGACAGCTCGAAGAAGGGCTTCGACGGCGCCTCCTGCGGCGTCTCGGTCTCGATCGGGTCGCAGTCCCCGGACATCGCGCAGGGTGTGGACAGTGCTCACGAACACCGCGTCGAGGGCGACGAGGACGAGCTGGACCGTCAGGGCGCCGGCGACCAGGGTCTGATGTTCGGCTACGCGTGCGACGACACGCCCGAGCTGATGCCGCTGCCGATCACCCTGGCGCACCGCCTGTCGCGTCGGCTGACCGAGGTGCGCAAGAACGGGACCATCCCGTACCTGCGCCCGGACGGCAAGACCCAGGTCACCATCGAGTACGACGGCGACAAGGCCGTGCGCCTGGACACCGTGGTGGTCTCCACCCAGCACGCCAGCGACATCGACCTGGACTCGCTGCTGGCGCCCGACATCCGCGAGTTCGTGGTGGAGCCGGTGCTGGCCGGGCTGACCATCGACACCTCGGACTTCCGCCTGCTGGTGAACCCGACCGGCCGCTTCGAGATCGGCGGCCCGATGGGCGACGCCGGCCTGACCGGCCGCAAGATCATCATCGACACCTACGGCGGCATGGCCCGCCACGGTGGCGGCGCCTTCTCCGGCAAGGACCCGTCCAAGGTCGACCGCTCGGCCGCCTACGCGATGCGCTGGGTCGCCAAGAACATCGTCGCCGCGGGCCTGGCCACCCGCGCCGAGGTGCAGGTCGCGTACGCGATCGGCAAGGCGGAGCCGGTGGGCCTGTTCGTGGAGACCTTCGGCACCGAGACCGTCCCGGTGCTGAAGATCCAGGAGGCCGTCACCCAGGTCTTCGACCTGCGCCCGGCCGCGATCATCCGCGACCTGGACCTGCTGCGCCCGATCTACTCCCAGACCGCCGCCTACGGCCACTTCGGCCGTGAGCTGCCGGACTTCACCTGGGAGCGCACCGACCGCGCCGAGCAGCTGAAGGCGGCCGCTCAGGCCTGAGGCCGCGCCTGTTCGACAGACCGCAGCGGCGGTGACCTCCCGGCAGGGGGGCACCGCCGCTGCGGTCTGTCCGTGTCCGGACAGGACCTGGGTCTGGTGGTCCGGGCTGTCGGTGCGGCGTGGTACGACTGGAGCGATCAAGCTCGGCAGGAAGGGGGTGGAGAGGCAGATGAGCGGCGACGACACCCCGCCCGGCGGGCCGCCCGAGCAGCTGGCGCTGATCCGCGAGACGGTCCGCCGGGCCAAGCCGCGCACCTGGCGCGGGGCGCACCTGGCCGAGGAGCTGCCGGTGGCCCGCGTCGTGGTCGACAAGGGCCTGCTCCATCTCGACCAGTTCTTCGACTACGCCGTGCCCGTCGCGATGGCGGACCAGGCTCAGCCGGGCGTCCGGGTCCGAGTCCGGTTCGGGGCCCGGGTGGGCGCCGGCGGCCGCCGGGAGGGCGGCGAGCTGCACGACGGGTTCATCGTCGCCCGCCTCGCCGGCACCGACTACGCCGGGCCGCTGGCCCCGCTGGCCCAGGTGCTCTCGCCCGAGCGGGTGCTGACCCCGCACCTGCTGAAGCTCAGCCGGACCGTCGCCGACCGCTACGCCGGCACGCTGGCCGACGTGCTGCAGCTCGCCGTGCCGCCCCGGCACGCCAAGGCCGAGGCCGAGCCCTCGCCCGCCCCGCTGCCGCCGCCCGCCGCCCCGGCCGCCGGCGGCTGGCAGCGCTACCCGCAGGGCCCCGAGTACCTGACCGCGGTCACGGCCGGGCGCGCCCCGCGCGCGGTCTGGACGGCACTGCCGGGGCCCGACTGGCCGCGCGAGATCGCCACCGCCGTCGTCGCCGCGCTGGCCGGCGGTCGTGGCGCGCTGGTGGTGCTGCCCGACGGACGGGCCGTCGCCCGGGTCGACGCCGCCTTGACCGAGCTGCTCGGCGGCCCCGAGCGGCACGCCGTGCTGACCGCCGACCTCGGCCCGAAGGAGCGCTACCGCAACTGGCTGGCCGTCAGCCGGGGTTCGGTGCGCGCCGTGATCGGCACCCGCGCCACGGTCTTCGCACCGGTGCACGACCTCGGCCTGCTGATCGTCTGGTCGGACGGCGACAGCAGCCACAGCGACCCGCGCACCCCGCACCCGCACGTGCGCGAGGTCGCGCTGCTGCGTGCCGCGGAGGAGGGCGCCGCCGTGCTGCTCGGCGGGCTCGCGATGACGGTGGAGGGCGCGCAACTGCTGCGCACCGGCTGGGCGCGCCCGCTGGCCGCCGACCGGGCGACGGTCCGCGAGACCGCGCCCCGGGTGCGCACCGTCGAGGAGGGCGACCAGGCCAGGGACGCCGCGGCGCAGGCCGCCCGGCTGCCGACGGTGGCCTGGCAGGCGGCCCGGGAGGCGCTGCGCAGCGGTCCGGTGCTGGTCCAGGTGCCGCGCCGCGGCTACGTTCCCCGGCTGGCCTGCGGGCGTTGCCGCACCCCGGCCCGCTGCAGGCACTGCGCCGGGCCGCTGGAGGCGCTCGGCGCGGAGCAGGCGCTCCGGTGCGCCTGGTGCGGGATCGTCGCCGAGGACTGGCACTGCGAGGAGTGCGGCTCGTTCCGGCTGCGCGCGCAGGTGGTCGGCGCGAGGCGGACGGCCGAGGAGCTGGGCAAGGCGTTTCCCGGGATCCCGGTGCGCACCTCGGGCCGGGACGCGGTGCTGGCGAGCGTGCCGGGGGAGCCGGCTCTGGTGATCTCCACGCCCGGGGCCGAACCGGTGGCCGACGGCGGCGGGTACGCGGCCGCGCTGCTGCTGGACGGCTGGGCGCTGCTCGGCCGCCCCGACCTGCGCTCGGGTGAGGAGGCGCTGCGGCTCTGGCTGGCGGCCGCCGCGCTGGTCCGCCCGGCGGGGGAGGGCGGGCTGGTGGTGATCGTGGCCGAGCCCACCGCGCGGCCGGTGCAGGCACTGGTCCGCTGGGATCCGGCCGGGCACGCCGATCTGGAGCTGGCGGAGCGGGCCCAGCTCGGCTTCCCGCCGGTCTCCCGGATGGCGGCGGTCACCGGGACCCCGAGCGCGGTGGCCGATCTGCTGGCGGTGACCCGGCTGCCGGAGGGGGCGGATGTGCTCGGCCCGGTGCCGCTGCCGCCGCTGCGCGGCCAGGAGCAGGAGCGCGCGCTGTTGCGGGTGCGCCCCGGCCAGGGCGGTGCGCTGGCAGGGGCGTTGAAGGCGGCGCAGATCGCGCGGGTGGCGCTGCGCGGGGCGGAGCCGGTGAAGGTGCGGATCGATCCGCTGGACATCGGCTGAGGTGGTGTCGGCCGCCCCACCGGGCGGCCTCGGCGCCTGGCCGGGGCCCGCAGGGGGCCGGCCAGGCGCGCGCCGCGCGGGTGGTGCGTTCGGTGTGCGGGTGGTGCGTACGGGTCGTCGGCGGCGAGGTCAGCCGCGCAGCGGGACCCCGGAGCGGTCGAGGCCGCCTTGGCGGGCGGCCGGCACCGAGCGGGCCAGCGCCGCCGAGGCCGGTTCCGGAGCGGGCGCCGGCTCCTCGACGAGGCGATCGTCGCGCGAGGTGGTGGGGGCGGGCAGCGAGGTGCCGAGCGCCGGCCCGGCAGCGGCCGTGCCGCCCGCCGCCCCGAGCAACTCGGTGGCCGAGCGGCGCATCCCGTAACGGCGGTGCACCGCCTGCTTGGTCACTCCGAGGGCGGAGCCCACCGAGTCCCAGGAGAAGCCGAGCGCCCGGTCGAACTCCACCGCCGCCGCGACCAGCGTCTCCACGCTCTCGCGCAGCTCCTGGGCCAGGCGAACGGTCGGCGCGGGCGCCCGGCCGTACACCACGAAGCCGCCGGAGCTGCTGGGGCGGCGCGGTCGGTAGACGTTGCCCAGTTGGGCGGTCAGCGTCCGCAGGGCGTCGACCTGGCGGCGGACCCGTTCGATGTCCCGCACCAGCAGGTGCAGGCTCGCCCGTGCCCGGGTGTCGTGGTTGATCTGCTCGGCCATCGTGCTCAGGCCACCTTCCGTGCAAGTGATGGGGCCTCGCGCCGGCCCGGTGAAACTCACGGTCAATCTGCCTTGACCAACGCCGAAGCAGGGTCCGGGGTCACGCGTCCGACAGGTCCGGTTCCGGGCGTCAGTGCTGAGCGTGTGCTCGGGCCGCTGCTCGGCAGGTGCCCGGGCGGCGGGATCCGGCCTGCGGCGGGCGAGCCGGGCGGGGCCCGGGCGGTGGGACGCCACCGCATAGACTGACGTGCTGCCCGCGTGACCACCTGACCCGAGAAGGAGCCGCTGCCGTGGCGATCCAGCCGATCCGGATCTTCGGTGACCCGGTGCTGCGTGCCAAGGCGCAGCCCGTGACCACCTTCGACAAGGAACTGCGCACGCTGGTCAAGGACCTCACCGAGACCATGCTCGACGCGCCGGGCGCGGGCCTGGCCGCGCCCCAACTCGGCATCTCGCTGCGGGTCTTCACCTACCACGTGGACGGCGTGACGGGTCATCTGATCAACCCCGACCTGTCGCTGACCGAGGAGGAGCAGGAGGGCCCCGAGGGCTGCCTGTCGCTGCCCGGGCTGCGCTTCGACACCAAGCGCGCGTACGGCGTGGTGGCTCGCGGCTTCAACGAGTACGGCGACCCGGTCACCGTCGAGGGCACCGAGCTGCTGGCCCGCTGCATCCAGCACGAGACCGACCACCTGGACGGGATCATCTTCATCGACCGCCTCGATCGCGAGCTGCGCAAGGAGGCGATGCGGGCGATCCGCGAGGCCGACTGGGGCGGGGGGCCGGCGCCGCAGGTGCGGATATCGCCGCACAGCACCTTCGGCCCGGTTCGCTGATCGACCCTCAACTCACCCACAAACCAACTCACCCACAACCAACTCGCCCGCAACGAAAGGCACCTGCTTTGCGTCTCGTCTTCGCCGGAACCCCCGAGGTGGCCGTCCCCGCGCTGGAGGCGCTGCTCGCCTCCGAGCGGCACGAGGTGGTCGCGGTGGTCACCCGTCCCGACGCCCCCGCCGGGCGTGGGCGCAAGCTGGTCGCCAGCCCGGTCGGGCAACGGGCGGCGGAGGCCGGCATCGAGGTGCTCAAGCCCGCCAAGCCGAGCGAGCCGGAGTTCCTGGCGCGGCTGGCCGAGTTGGCCCCCGACTGCTGCCCCGTGGTCGCCTACGGCGCGCTGCTGCGCGAGCCGGCCCTGGAGATCCCCGCGCAGGGCTGGGTCAACCTGCACTTCTCGCTGCTGCCCGCCTGGCGCGGCGCGGCGCCCGTCCAGCACGCGGTGCTGGCCGGCGACGAGGTGACCGGCGCCTCGACCTTCCGGATCGAGCGCGGCCTGGACTCCGGACCGGTCTTCGGCGTGATCACCGAGGAGATCCGGCCCACCGACACCAGCGGCGAGCTGCTCGACCGGCTGGCCCGATCCGGTGCCGGCCTGCTGGCCGCGACCATGGACGGCATCGAGGACGGCAGCCTGCTCGCCGTTCCGCAGCCGGCCGACGGCATCACGCTGGCCCCGAAGATCAACGTCGAGGACGCCCGGATCGAGTGGAACCACCCCGCGCTGCGGATCGACCGCCTGGTGCGCGGCTGCGCGCCCGCGCCGGGCGCTTGGACGATGTTCCGGGGCGAGCGGCTGAAGCTCTCCGGGCCGGTGAAGCTGCTCACCGACAGCGCGGAGCTGGCTCCCGGCGAACTCGCGGTGAGCAAGAACGCGGTGCGGGCGGGCACCGGCAGCCACGACATCGAGCTCGGCGAGGTCCAGCCGCAGGGCAAGAAGCCGATGCGGGCGGCGGACTGGGCGCGCGGGGTGCGGATCGAGAGCGGCGAGCAGCTGGGCGCGGCCTGAGCCCCAGACCTGGGCTCGAGGTCTGAGCCTCAGCTCTAGCGTTACCGTTTCTGATAACTCCGCAGCACCTTGAGGTCCCCATGAGCACCCCCGCCACCCCGTCGAAGCCCGCCAAGCGCGGCGCGCCCCGCCCGCACCGCCGTCCGAAGAAGGACCCGGCGCGCAGCGTCGCCTTCCGTGCGCTGCGTGCCGTCGACGAGCGCGACGCCTACGCCAACCTGATCCTGCCCTCGCTGCTGCGCGAGGCCGAGCAGAAGGGCATGGACCGCCGCGACGCCGCGCTCGCCACCGAGCTGGTCTACGGCACGCTGCGCCTCCAGGGCACCTACGACGCGATCATCGCCGCCTGCATCGACCGCCCGCTGCGCGAGGTGGACCCGCCGGTGCTGGACGTCCTGTCGCTCGGCGCCCACCAGTTGCTCGCCACCCGGATCCCGACCCACGCCGCCGTCTCCGCGACCGTCGAGCTGGCCAGGGCCGAGGTCGGCGACGGCCGGGCCAAGTTCGTCAACGCGGTGCTGCGCCGGATCAGCGCCCAGGACCTGGAGGCCTGGATCGCCCAGGTCGCCCCGCCGTACGAGGCGGATGCCGAGGACCACCTCGCCGTGGTCCACTCGCACCCGCGCTGGGTGGTCGCCGCGCTCTGGGACTCGCTCGGCCGCTGGCAGCCGCAGGCTGCCGGCCGCTCGGCCGTCGAGGAACTGCTGCGGGCCGACAACGAGCGTCCCGAGGTCACCCTGGTGGCCCGCCCGGGCCGGATCGCGGCCGACGAGCTGGCCGCCGACCTGCCGGAGAGCACGCCCGGCCGCTGGTCCCCGTACGCGGTGCGGCTGGCCGAGGGCGGCGACCCCGGCTCGCTGCCGGCGATCCAGCAGAACCTGGCCGGCGTCCAGGACGAGGGCAGCCAGCTGGTCGCGCTCGCACTGGCCGCGGCGCCCGTCGAGGGCAGCGACCGGCTCTGGCTGGACGGCTGCGCCGGCCCCGGTGGCAAGGCCGCGCTGCTCGGCGCGCTGGCCGCCGAGCGGGGCGCCGCGCTGGTGGCCAGCGAGCGCCAGCCGCACCGAGCCCGACTGGTGGCCCGGGCGCTGGACGGCAACCCCGGTCCGTACACCGTGATCACCGCCGACGGCACCAGGCCAGCCTGGCGGCCGGGCAGCTTCGACCGGGTACTGGTCGACGTGCCGTGCTCGGGCCTCGGCGCGCTGCGCCGCCGTCCCGAGTCGCGCTGGCGCCGCCGCCCGGAGGACGTGGCCGGCTTCGGCCAGCTCCAGCGCGACCTGCTGCGCTCGGCGCTGACCTCGGTCCGGGTCGGCGGCGTGGTCGGCTACGCGACCTGCTCGCCGCACCTGGCCGAGACCCGCGCGGTGGTCGACGACGTGCTGCGCGGCCGCGCGGACGTCGAGTGGGTGGACGCCCGGCCGCTGCTGCCCGGCGTCCCGGCACTCGGCGAGGGCCCGGACGTCCAGCTCTGGCCCCACCTGCACGGGACGGACGCGATGTACCTGGCGCTGCTGCGGCGCACCGCGTGAGGGCTGTGACACGAGGGCTGTGACACGAGGGCTGTGACATGAGAGCTGTGACATGAGGGCTGTGACATGAGGATCGGGCCTGAGAGGGCTTTCGACCCGGACGAGGTGCTCCCGCTCTACCAGGCGGTGGGGTGGGAGGGGTACACCCGCGACGTCGACAGGCTCGTCCGGGGCCTGGCGAACTCGCACCTGGTGATCACCGCCCGGGACGCGGCGGGCACGCTGCTCGGGCTTACTCGGACGATCTCGGACGACGAGCACGTCTGCTACGTGCAGGACCTGCTGGTGGATCCGCGCTGCCGGCGGCAGGGGATCGGGCGGGCGCTGATGGCACATCTGACGGATCGTTACCGGCACTGCCGGTTCTTCCTGCTCTCGACGGACCACGAGTCGACCCCCGAGGGACCGCGCAACCACGCGTTCTACCGCGGGTTGGGGTTCCTGTCGTTCGAGGAGAAGCGGATGTCGGGCTTCGGGCTGCCGCGCGTGCGGTGACCGGCTGCTACCCCGCTCGGAGGGCGATGGCCAGGGCCGGGACGTCGGCGCCGGGGAGCCGGTTGACCAGGACGGTGATCATGCGGTCAGCCTGAATGATCGTTTCAGAATGCCGTTCGGAGCCGCCGGAGGCAGATCATCGAGCGCAAGACCCGCAGCTCAACTCATTCTGAACTGATCACTTAGGCGGGTTCGCCGACCGAGGCCGGAATACCGCGAGGGCGGGCGACGAGTTCACCATCGCGGTTGGGGCAAATGTCCCGCATCGCGTCACCTTGCGGCGCGCAGAATGTGCGCTTGTGCAAGCAGATATGGGCGATCGAGGCGTGCGAAAGGACTGCGGTCCGGTTTTCTTCGCGGCGATCGCGTATCTCCAGGGCCATGTCACTTCTGTCGATGTCGGAGTTCCGTTGGTCCGACGGCCATCGGGCAAAGTTGAATGCCCATTGTCAATGCGGCGCTCTTCGGCAGGAAGCATCGACCGGGACGAAATCGCCCAAGTCAGGCTGCTGCACGAAGTTCGTATCCGTACACGTGTCGATCCCCTTGACGGTACTGTCTTTCAACCGTGAATCTGTCAATCAGCCACGTGGACAAGTGAGTTCAGTCAGTCCTGAAAGGACCACAGTGATGAGCAGTCCAGAGGCGATCGAGCGCCTTGCCGCCGATTTCATTCACCGGCCCTACGAGCTCTACGCCAGGCTGCGCGCCGAGGGCCCGGTCAAGGAGATCGTGATGCCGCACGGCGTCAAGGTCTGGATCGTCACGCGCTACGACGACGTGCGGATGTTACTGGCCGACGATCGGGTCAGCAAGGACGGAAGACGGGTCAACCAGCTCTACGCGAGACACTCGGGGGCCGACGAGTCGTCGACCAGCTTCAACGACGACCTGACGGCCCACATGCTCAACTCGGACCCGCCCAAGCACACCAGGCTGCGCAAGCTGGTGGCCCGAGAGTTCACCACCCGCCGGGTGGAGCAGATCCGGTCGCGGATCGTCGCGATGGTGGACGAGCTGCTGGACCGGATGGAAGAGCGGGACGAGGTCGACCTGGTGGCCGACTACGCGGTCCCGATCCCCATCACCGTGATCGCGGAGCTGCTGGGGATCCCGGCTGACGACCGGGCGCTGTTCCTGGGCTGGGCCACCACGCTGGTCGGGGCCGACCACGCGCCCGAGGAGGTGGAGGCCGCCTCCACCGCGGTCATCGACTACGCAAAGCAACTGATGGAGCGCAAGCGCGCACAGCCCCAGGACGACCTGCTCAGCGGCCTGGTGCACGCCACCGATGACGGCGAGTCGATGTCCGAGGCGGAACTGGTCGCGATGTTCTTCCTGCTGGTGGTCGCCGGCCAGGAGGCGTCGACGCACATGATCGGCAACTCCATCCTGGCGCTGCTGCGCAACCCGGAGCAGCTGGCCAAGCTGACCGGCGCCCCGGAGCTGTACGGGTCGGCCTTTGACGAGTTGATGCGCTACGACAGCCCGGTCAGCATTGCCAGCTTCCGGTTCACCAAGGAGCCGATCCCGCTGAGCGACGGCGTGACCATCCCGGCCGAGGAGATCCTGGTCCTCTCGCTGGGTTCGGCCGGCCGGGACCCGCACAAGTTCGAGCAGCCCGAGGTCCTGGACGTCACCCGCAAGCACACCGGTGTGCTGAGCTTCGGCCACGGCGTGCACTACTGCGTCGGGGCGCCGCTGGCCCGGATGGAGGTCGAGATCGCGCTGCGCCGGCTCTTCGAGCGTTACCCGGAGCTGCGACTGGCTCGGCAGCCGCAGGAACTCCGCTACCGGAACAGCACGTTGATGCGCGGCCTGACGGCTCTCCCGGTCGCCACCAAGTAGCGACGCACACGACGGGGCGGCCCTGGACATCTCGTCCCGGGCCGCCCCGTCGTGTCAGCGGATCACGAACGCAGGTCGAGGGTGCGGCACTTGACGCTGGACTGGTGCCCCGCTTCCACGGCGGGCGGCGGCGGTCAGGGCTCCACCAGTACCGTCAGCAGCTTGTCCAGGAAGCGCTCGAAGGACGCCTGTGGGTCCAGTGGCGCGTTGCCGGAGGCCAGCGCGCCGGCGATGTTCGGGTAGTCGCCGGTCAGCACGACGCCGGTCAGGTAGGTCACCAGGTCGCGCTGCCACTGCTGGACGTCCTGCCCGGAGGCCACGGTGGCGCGTTCCCAGTCGACGAACTGGCAGGTGAACCCGGTCAGCATGGCCAGCGCCTCCATCTTCTGGCCGCCGCTCAACTCGGTGTCGGCCAGCGCGCCGAGGAAGAACTCGGTGTAGCGCAGGCTGTTCGGGCCGAACGAGGCCCGGGTGCGGATGATCGTGACGGCCCACGGGTGGCGGCGCAGGATCGCCAGTTGCTGACCGGCCAGCAGCCGCAGGTCGGCGCGCCAGTCGCCGGACGGCTGGTCGGGCAGCTCGTACTCGGCGCAGACCGCGTCGAGCATCAGGTCGAGCAACTGCTCCTTCTTCGGCACGTAGTTGTAGAGCGACATGGTCCCGGCGCCCAGCTCGCCGGCGATCCGGCGCATCGTCACCGCGTCCAGCCCGTCGGCGTCGGCGATCTCCATCGCGGCGCGGGCGATCGAGGCGCGGCTGTGCGCGGGGCGCGGCCCGCGTCCGGTGCGCTCGGGGCGCAGCCAGATGAGCTCCGGCGATTCGGCACCGGGCTCGGGGGTGGCGTCGGGGGTGGGGCTGGACTTGCGGGACGGCACGGACGGATCACCTCTCGGGTCCCCATCCTAGAGGGGCCGCCAGTAGGGGGTGGTTCGACTGCCGGCCGGGCAGCCTTCTGTTCCGTACAACGTACGTAGTACGCTGTTGCACAGCACGCTTCTACGTACAACGTACCTATATTCCGGAGGGAACCGTCATGTCCCGAGAACACCTCGCCGTCCGCGCCCAGGGTCTGACCAAGCGCTACGGCAAGACCCACGCGCTGGCCGGACTCGACCTGGCGGTTCCCGCCGGCACCGTCTACGGGCTGCTCGGCCCGAACGGCGCGGGCAAGACCACCGCCGTGCGGATCCTCGCCACGCTCGCCGTGCCCGACCAGGGCAGCGCCACGGTGGCCGGCTACGACGTGGTCACCGAGGCCGAGCAGGTGCGGCGCAGCATCGGCCTGGCCGGGCAGCACGCCGCCGTCGACGAGGGGATCACCGGTCGGGAGAACCTGCAGCTGGTCGGCCGCTTCCACCACCTCGGCGCCCGCGAGGCCCGCCGCCGCAGCGCCGAGCTGCTGGAGCGGTTCGGGCTCGCGCAGGTGGCCGACCGCCTGGTGCGCACCTACTCCGGCGGGCAGCGCCGTCGCCTCGACCTGATCGCCTGCCTGGTCACCAGCCCGCCGGTGCTCTTCCTCGACGAGCCGACCACCGGCCTCGACCCGCGCAGTCGCGGCGAGATCTGGGACGCGGTGCGGGAGTTGACCGGCACCGGTACCACGGTGCTGCTCACCACCCAGTACCTGGACGAGGCGGACCGGCTGGCCGACCAGGTCCTGGTGATCGGCCAGGGTCGGGCGATCGCCGACGGCCCACCCGACCGGCTCAAGGCCTCGATCGGCGCCCGGGTGGAGGTGGCGGTCGGCAACGTGGCTGAACTGCCCGCCGCCGCACGGGTGCTGGCCGCGCTGACCGGCGGAGAGCCGCAGACCGACGCCGACCGGCTGCTGGTCTCGGTGGTCTCGCTGCCCGGGTGCGAGGTCTCGCTGCCGCGCCTGGTACGGGCGTTGGACGAGGACGGGGTGGCCGCGCGGGACGTCGCGTTGCGGACTCCGACGTTGGACGACGTCTTCCTCGCGCTGACCGGCGACGCGGGTCCTGGTGCGGGTATCAGCGATGCGGGTGTCGGCGACGCGGCTGTCGGCGATGCGGGTGTCGCGGCGGAGGTGGCGGCCTGATGTCCGTCGCGACTCCTGGCACCGTACGCCGGCCGGCTCTCGGCAGCCCGCGCCGCAGCCGCACCGATCCGCTCGCCGACGCGCTCACCTCGACCCGCCGGGTCCTGCTGCACTACCGCCACTCGCCCGGCCTGATGGCCGCCTCGCTGGTGGTGCCGGTGGTGATGGTGGTGGTCTTCGGCTACGTCTTCGGCAGTGCGATGCGGGTGCCCGGCGGCAACTACCGCGAGTTCCTGATGCCGGGCCTGTTCGCGATGGTCAGCGTCAACGGGGTGATGCCGACCATGGTCGGCGCGGCCCGGGACCTGGACCGCGGCGCCGCCGACCGGATCCGCTCGATGCCGGTCTCGCGCTTCGGTGTGCTGCTCGGCACCGCGCTGGCCGACCTGCTGGTCAGCACCGTGGTGCTGGCGCTGCTCGCGGTGGTCGGCCTGCTGGTGGGCTGGCAGGCCCACCGCGGGCTCGGCGACGCGCTGGCCGGGTTCGGGCTGCTGCTGCTCTTCCGCTTCGTGATGACCTGGCTCGGCACCTGCCTGGGCCTGGCCGCGGGCCGGGAGGAGGTGGCCGGCCAACTGGCCATCCTGACCTTCCCGATCGGCATGGTGACCAACACCTTCGTCCCGACCGGCGGCCTGCCCGGCTGGCTGCGGGTGATCGCCGAGTGGAACCCGATCAGCTCAGTGGTGGCCGGGGCCCGGCAGCTGTTCGGCAACCCCGCCGGCAGCGGCCAGGGTTGGCCGCTGCACCACCCGGTGGCCGCGACGCTGCTCTGGTCGGTCCTGCTGATCGCGGTCTGCGGGCCGCTCGCGGTGCGCAGCTACCAGCGGCACGGTCGGTGACGCGCACGGCTCAGCGGACCTCTCAGTTGATGGTCCATCAGGTCGGTCTTCAGTGAAGTGCTGGACAGCGGGGAGCGGTGCGGCGGAGGGTGGGGTCATGGAGTACACCCACCTCGGCCGCACCGGCCTTCGCGTCTCACGTCTCTGCCTGGGCACGATGAACTTCGGCCCGCACACGGAGGAGCCCGACGCCCATCAGATCATGGACGTCGCGCACGAGCAGGGCATCAACTTCTTCGACACCGCCAACACCTACGGGCGGCAGGTGAGCCTCGGGCGCACCGAGGAGATCATCGGCAACTGGTTCGCCCAGGGCGGCGGGCGTCGGGAGAAGACGGTGCTCGCCACCAAGCTCTACGGGGACATGGGGGACTGGCCCAACGAGGGCAGGCTCTCCGCGCTCAACATCCGGCGGGCGGTGGAGGCCAGCCTGAAGCGCCTGGGCACCGACTACATCGATCTCTACCAGATGCACCACATCGACCGGGCCACGCCGTGGGAGGAGATCTGGCAGGCGATGGAGGTGCTGGTCGCCCAGGGAAAGATCATCTACGTCGGCTCCAGCAACTTCGCCGGCTGGCACATCGCCCGGGCCCAGGAGGCCGCCAGGGCCCGCAACTTCCTCGGCCTGACCAGCGAGCAGTCGTTCTACAACCTGCTGGAGCGCACCGTCGAGCTGGAGGTGCTGCCCGCGGCCGAGGCCTACGGCCTGGGCGTGATCCCCTGGTCGCCGTTGAACGGCGGCCTGCTCGGCGGCGTGCTGCGCAAGGAGCGGGAGGGGGTGCGACGCGTCAGTGGCCGGGCGGCGAGCGTGCTGGCCGACAAGCGCGAGCAGATCCAGGCGTTCGAGGACTTCGCCGCCGAACTCGGCCAGGAGCCGGGCGACATCGCGCTCGCCTGGCTGCTCACCAGGCCGGCCGTGACCGCTCCGATCGTCGGGCCGCGCACCCTGGAGCAGTTGCACGCGGCCGTGCGCGCGCTGGGTGTGACGCTCGATCAGAAGGCCCTGGCGCGGCTGGACGAGATCTTCCCCGGGTTCGGGCCCGCGCCGGAGGCGTACGCCTGGTGATCAGCGGCTCGTTCGGCTCGCTCAGCTCGCCCGGCCGAGTGCCTCGGTGACCAACTCCTCGGACAGGGTACGGAGTCGGGCGCGCGCCTCGGGGTCGTAGGCCTGGGCGTCGGCGCGGGCCTCCTGGGTGCCGTTGTAGTACCGGCCGCTGTTGGCGCCGGCGGCACCGGTGACCAGCCGCAGCGTCGCTTCCAGGCCCTGCTCCACCGTGCTCCAGGGGGTCACGCCGGCCTCCTGGACCATGGTGGTGGCCATCAGGCTGGCCGGGTGCAGGGCGTTCACGGTGACCGGCCGGTTGTCGGCGGCCAGCCGGTCGGCCAGGTCGTAGGTGGCGGTGATCTGGGCCAGCTTGCTGCGCCGATAGGCCACCGCCCCGTCGTACGCCTTGCTCAGCTGCGGGTCGGCGAAGTCGATCGGCTCCTGGCCGGCCGAGGCCACGTTGACGATCCGGGCCGCGCCGCCGGGCGACTCGGCGAGCCGGGGAAGCAGCCGCTCGGTCAGCCGGTAGCCGGCCAGGTAGTTGACGGCGAAGCGCAGTTCGATGCCGTCGGCGGACTCCTGGCGGCCCGTTCCCGGGGCGCCGAAGCCGATGCCGGCGTTGTTGACCAGGACGTCGAGCCGGTCGAAGCCGGCCAGGACGGTGTCCGCGAGCCGGTCCACCTGGTGCAGGTCGGCCAGGTCGGCGAGTCGGACCTCGGCCGCCCCGCCCGCAGCCCGCACCTGCCGCTGAACCTCGGCGGCCCGTTCGGCCGAACGCCCGTGCAGGATCAGCAGCGTGTCCGGTGCGGCCAGCCGCAGGGCGAGGGCCCGGCCCAGGCCGTCGGTCGCACCGGTGATCATGATGGTGGTCAGGGATGAAGTGGGTGACATAGTGTCAGCTCCGGAGTCCGTAACGGAAGTTTCGCGACGGTTCGGAGGTAAACCTAGCGACTCCGGCGGGAGTTCGTATCGGAACTCGTGTCGGAACTCGCGGTCGGCCGAGGGGATCGATGCGGGGACGACGAGGGGATGGCGGGGGTGATGGGGACGATGGACGGGACGGGCGCCGCGTACCAGGATCCGCGGCTCGCGTCGGTCTACGAGCGCGGCAACGAGATGCCGGCCGCCTCGCTGCGGGCCTGGGCGGAGCTGATCGCCGGGTACGCGCCGGGCGGCCGCGCCGTCCTGGAAGTCGGGGCCGGGACCGGGATGTTCTGCGCCGCGCTGGCCGAGGTCCTGCCGGCCGCCGAGGTGACCGGGGTGGAGCCGTCCGCGCCGATGCTGGCCGAGGCCGAGCGGCACAACGCCCACCCGCGGGTGCGTTACCTCGCGGGACCGGCCGAGGCGCTGCCGGCGCCGGACGCGGGCTTCGACCTGGCGCTGCTCTCCCGGGTGGTCCACCACCTGCCGGACCGGCCGGTCGCCGCCCGCGAGCTGGCCCGGGTGCTGCGCCCCGGCGCACGGCTGGTGATCCGCACCACCGTGCGGGAGCGGCTGGACGCGCCGGTGTACCGCTACTGGCCGCGGCTGCTGGAGACCGATGCCGAGCGTTTCCCGAGCGAGCGCCAGATCGTCGAGGACTTCACCCCGGCCGGGTTCGCCGTGCACCGGGTGCACTCCTTCAGCCGGCCGGTGGCGTCCGACCTGCGGGAGTGGCGGGAGCGGATCGGCGGGCGGGCGCAGTCGAAGTTCCTCGCGCTGAGCGAGGCGGAGTTCGCTGCGGGCCTGGCCCGGCTGGACGCGGAACTCGCGGGTGGCGGCGGTGCTGGGGCTACTGGGGCTACTGGGGACGGTGGGGCGACGGCGCCGGTGCTGGAGCGGTACGACGTGATCGTCCTGGAGCGGACCCCGGTCGGGGCCTGAGTCCGGCCTTCGGGAGATGATGGCCCCAGGCGGCCCCGGTGGTGGTCGGTTCGACGAGTGGTGAAGGTTTCCGGAAATGGCCCAGATCAACCCCAGCATCCTGTCCGCGGACTTCGCCCGCCTGGCCCAGGAGGCCGAGGCGGTGCGCGGCGCCGACTGGCTGCATGTCGATGTGATGGACAACCACTTCGTGCCCAACCTCACGCTCGGCGTCCCGGTGGTGGAGTCGCTCGCGCGGGCGACCAGCACGCCGCTGGACTGCCACCTGATGATCGAGCAGCCGGACCGCTGGGCGCCGCAGTACGTGGAGGCCGGTGCCGGCTCGGTCACCTTCCACGTCGAGGCCGCCGCCGCGCCGGTCCGGCTCGCGCGGGAGATCCGGGCCATGGGCGCCCGTGCCTCGATGGCGCTGAAGCCCGCCACCCCGATCGAGCCCTACGAGGACCTGCTGCCCGAGCTGGACATGCTGTTGATCATGACCGTCGAGCCCGGCTTCGGCGGCCAGGCCTTCCTGGACATCATGCTGCCCAAGATCCGCCGCACCCGGGAGCTGATCGCCAAGCACGGCCTGGAACTCTGGCTCCAGGTGGACGGCGGCGTCTCCGCCAGCACCATCGAGCGCTGTGCCGAGGCCGGCGCGGACGTGTTCGTCGCCGGTTCGGCGGTCTACGGGGCCGCGGACCCGGCCGAGGCGGTCCGCTCGCTGCGGGCCCAGGCCGAGGCGGCCACGGCGGGTGCGGGGTGGGCATGCGCACACTGAACTTCCCCGAGCAGGGCCCCACGGCCGGTTTTCCGCAGCCCGGCCCCGTCGCGGGCTTGGCGGCGGTCGCCCCGCGCACCGGGGTGTTCCGGCGAGGGTTCGCCTGGCTGGTCGACTTCGCCGTGGTCCTCGGACTGGCCATGCTGCTCGGCGTGCTGACCTTCCATCGGATCGGCGCGATGCTGATCAGCGTCCCCGGCCTGGCCGGGCAGAGCGTGTGGCAGTTGATCAAATCGCGCGGCAACTACGTCGGGGCCGGCGAGGGACTGGGGCTGTCGCTCTGGCACTCGGCGATCTCCGATGTGCAGCAGGGCTTCGTCGCCCTGGTGCTGCTCACCTTCCTCTACCAGTTCGCGACGCTGGCCCTGGCCGGCCGGACGCTGGGCAAGGCGCTGTTCGGCCTTCGGGTGCACGGCGCCGCGCCGCACGGGCTGCGGCGCGGCCTGCACCGTCGCCCCGCCGCGATCCGCGGCGCGGTGACGACGGTGGCGGACATCGGCTGCTTCGCGGCGGCCTGCTGCGCGCTGGCCGCCGGCGCGTTCGTGCTCGCGGCGGTGCTCTGGGCCGTCGCGCTGCTGGTCTTCTGGGTCAACGCGCTCCCCGCGCTGGCCGGGGAGCGCCGCTCGGTGGCCGACCGCCTGTCCGGCACCCGGGTCGGCGCCGTGGCCGTGCTGCAGCCCGCCGCGGCGTTCGCGCAGCAGGGCCTGCGGCAGCTGGCCGACTCGGACCTCGGGCGCAACCTGCGGAGTCGGACCGGCGACTGAGGATGCGTCAGCTCACGGGTGGGCCACCGGCTCGCGCGTCGGCCCACCACGGGGGAGCTGCCGCTACGGTGGGCTGATGAGCAACCTTGATCGCAAGCCCGTCGCCACCCTGTGCGGTGGCGACGCGAGCACCGGCCCGGTTCGCGACCTGCTGACCGGCCGCAACGTGCGGCTCGGCGAGAGCACCGAGGTCCGCCGGCTGCTGCCCAACCTCGGGCGGCGGATGGTCGGCGCCTGGTGCTTCGTCGACCACTACGGCCCCGACGACATCGCCGACGAGCCCGGCATGCAGGTCCCGCCGCACCCGCACCTGGGCCTGCAGACCGTCAGCTGGCTGCACGAGGGCGAGGTGCTGCACCGCGACAGCCTGGGCAGCCTGCAGACCGTGCGACCACGCGAACTGGGCCTGATGACCGCCGGCCGCGCCATCTCGCACTCCGAGGAATCCCCGCGCCCGCACGCCCGCCTCCTGCACGGCGCCCAACTCTGGGTCGCCCTCCCCGACACCCACCGCCACACCACCCCCACCTTCGAACACCACGCCCAACTCCCCGAGATCACCGCGCCCGGCCTGCACGGCACCGTGATCCTCGGCTCGCTCGACGGCACCACCTCCCCAGGCACCACGTACACTCCGCTGGCCGGCGTCGACCTGACGCTGCGTCAGGGAAGTTCCACCAAGCTGCCCTTGGAGCCCCACTTCGAGTACGCCGCGCTGGCGATGACCGGCAGCGTCGACGTGGACGGGGTCGCCCTGGAACCCGGCGCGATCCTCTACCTCGGCTGCGGCCGTCGCGAACTGCCCATGCTGGCCCGCACCGACAGCTCGTTGCTGCTGCTGGGCGGGGAGCCGTTCGAGGAGGAGATCCTGATGTGGTGGAACTTCATCGGTCGGACCGAAGAGGACATCAGGCAGGCGCGCGAGGACTGGATGAACGGTGCGCGATTCGGCGAGGTGCACGGCTACGACGGTGACCGCCTGGCCGCTCCCGAGCTGCCCCAACTGCCCCTGAAGCCACGGGGAAGGATGCGCTGACCTGGGACTGTGTACCGGAGAAAGGTTGCGCGGAGTCGCTGCGGCTCGCGGTCCGGGGCGTCTGCGATCCACCGCTCCAGGAGGACGCTCGAACCTGCGAGTGGCGGCTCCGGTGGTCGGCCACGAGCCTCAGGTGTGGCCATCTGTGGCCGGGTTCAGTCAGACAAGCGTTCCGAGGCATCGGCCAGCCGTAGTGGGTGCCGTTGGTGCCGCATGCCGTCCTTGACAACCGCTGCATCGTCGCGATCTTCCACGAGCACCGCCCGCGCCTCGGCTACGACCTGTGCGACATCTTCGGGAGCAGGCCTGCAGGTTCGACGCATCCGCGTGCGCGTTGTTCCTGTGTACGGACAGGGCTGCGCCCCGCCGCGAACAGGGTGTCTGTCGGGCGGGGCGCAGCGGAGCCGGTGCTGGTGTTGGTCAGTTCGGGTAGATCGGGTTGGTGCCGTAGGTCCAGTTGCCGGCGGAGCTGGCGAAGACCTGCACCGGGTCGTTGCCCACGTTCATGGCAATCAGGTCACAGCGGCCGGGGCTGAGCATCGGAGTGGTGACCCTCACCGTGTTGCCGTTGGCGTCGTCCGTGAGCCACAGGTAGAAGTCGTTCGCGGAGCTCTGGCCGTTGCAGATTTCGCCGAGGGCCGAGCCGCTGTAGTTGCTGCCGCTGATACAGGTGCCGTGCTGGCAGTACTGGTCGGTGGCGGCGTTGGCGGTGCCGGTGGCGGCGGCGATGCCGCCGATGGCGAGCGCGGTGGCCGCGAGGCTCTGAGCGGCGCGCTTGGCGATGGTACGCATGAGGTAGTCCCCCGTCTTAGGCATGCGGGGGCGGCCCTGCTGCCTTCCCCCGACGGCAGCTAGGAGCGTAGTCGTGGGACGACGGCGCCGGGGGACCCTTTCTGGTCAGATTCCGGTGTGGCCAAGGGGGCAGGGCATGCCCCGAGAGGTGCTGACTGGCTTTGTTCACGAGAGCGCGTTCTCGTGAACAAAGCCAGTGAGCGCTGTGCATCGTGAAGTTGGCTGGTCACGGGGGCTGGCGTGACTGAGTTCCGGGGCGCTCGGGCTGGTGGCGGACGTCAGTCTGCCGGGTGGATCGTCGAGCAGGGAGGTTTTCGCGGGTTCTGGCCCGTCCTGGTCCGCGCGGCTCCTACGCTCCGGCGCATGGTGGACCCGAGGTGCTGGAACGGATCATCGCGCGGCGCGCGGGAAGCTGGAGCCGTTGCGGGCGAAGCTGGTCAAGCTCGCGGACCACGGCTGGCTGCACAAACGCCCGGACGGGAAGTTCGCCGCACGCCCGTGGCCGGGGCGGCGGAATTATGCCGTCGCAGCGTAACTAGAGTTCCCCCGGCGGAAGCTGAGTTTGGTGTGAAGAAAAACAACCCTCACGCCGAGGGCCCCGAAGGTCTTGTCTACACCGCCCGCCTGCCGCTGTCGAGTACCACCCTGAACCACCGTCTCCCTGGTCAAGGCCACGTTCTCCGACCAGGCCAGCGTCCGCGCCGGCCTGGTCGCCGACGGCTCGGTCGCCCTCTACGACACCGTGGGCGTGAAGGCCACCATCGAGCCGTACCTGCGCGCCGCGGTGGAGGGCACCGTCAGCGTCGACAGCAGCGGCGCCAAGCCGACGGTCGACGGCAAACTCGGCCTCTACGGCGGTCTGGACGTGAACGGAGCCGTGATGGCCCGCATCGCCAGCCTCGGCACCCCGCTCCTCGAGGCGGAGCTGCCCTTCCCGATCTACAACCACGAGCGGCCGATCGTCACCCGCGAGATCGGAAACCAAAAGCCCCGATTTGATCACTGCCAGCCTTCCGAGCGGTGATCAGTCGGCATCTGCAACTCGGCCGAATCGGGCGACAGCGGAGGTCATGGGCCGTCGGGGCGGGCCAGTCCCGTCTGGTAGGCGATGACCACGAGTTGGGCCCGGTCGCGGGCGCCGAGTTTGGTCATCGCACGGTTCACGTGGGTTTTGGCGGTGAGTGGTGTGACGTGGAGCCGTTCGGCGATCTCGTCGTTGGACAGGCCGGCTGCGACCAGGGTGACGACCTCGTGCTCGCGCGGGGTGAGGGTGGCCAGGTGCGGCGGCGTGTTCCGGCTGGGTGCGGCGGGTTGCGCCAGGAAGCGGTTGATCAGGACTCGGGTCGCGGTGGGTGAGAGCAAGGAGTCGCCCGCGGCGACCACTCTGATGGCGTCCAGTAGTTCGTCGGGGTTGATGCCTTTGCCGAGGAAGCCGCTGGCTCCGGCGCGTAGTGCCTCGGCGACGTGTTCGTCGTTCTCGAAGGTCGTCAGTACCAGGATCTTGACGCCGGCCAGGTTCTCGTCCTCGGTGATGAGCCTGGTGGCGGCGAGGCCGTCGAGGTCGGGCATCCGGATGTCCATCAGGACCAGGTCGGCGCGGTGACTGCGGGCCAGTTCGACGGCCTGGCGTCCCGTTGCGGCTTCGGCGACCACTTCCATGTCGGTGGCGGAGTCGATGAGTATGCGGAAGGTGCCGCGCAGCAGGGCTTGGTCGTCGGCGAGTAGGACACGGATGGTCACGGTCAGCCCTTTCGGCCGGCGCGGAGCGGCAGTTCGGCGTTGATACGGAAGCCCCCGGTCGGGCGCGGTCCGGCGGTGAGGGTGCCGCCTGCGGCTCTGGCCCGTTCGTGCATCCCGATCATTCCGTGTCCGGTGCCGGTGCCGGTGCCGTGGGCTTCGTCGGTGGTCGTGGTGGCGGGTCCGCTGCTGCTTCCCCGGGTGCCGGGGCCGTCGTCTTCGACGGCGATCCGCAGGGCGTCGGTGCGGTAGTCCAACTGGACCCGCGCCGGTACGAGGCCGACGTGCTTGCGGGTGTTGGTCAGGGCTTCCTGGATGATCCGGTACGCCGTCAGGTCGGTGATCGGCAGCAGCTCGTCCGGTTGCCCGGTGCGTTCGAGTGTGATGTCCAGGCCGGAGTGGCGGAAGGAGTCCAGCAGAGGCTCAAGATCGGCGAGGCCGGGCGCTGGTTCGCGAGGTGCAGCCGGGGCGTCGCTGTACCGGAGCAGTCCTACCGTGGCGCGCAGCTCGTCCAGTGCCGCCCGGCTGGTGTCCCGGATGCGTTCGAGGGCTTGGTAGGCGTGGTCGGGGTCGGTGCGCATCAGGTGGTGGGCGACGCCTGCCTGGGCGTTGACCAGGGTGATGTGGTGGGCGACGATGTCGTGCAACTCCCGGGCGATGCGCAGGCGTTCTTCGGTGACGCGGCGGCGGGCCTCGTCCTCTCTGGTGCGCTCGGCCCGTTCGGCTCGCTCCAGGGCGGAGGTGAGCAGTTTGCGGTGGCTGCGGACGGCGTCGCCACTGGCCACGGCCAGGCTCAACCCGGCGATCTGGGCCAGGTATTGCCAGACGTCTTCCAGGCTGGGACGGGAAATCAGCGACGCGCCGACGAGTGCCACCGTGGCGCACGCGGCGATGCGCCAGGCCGTACGTCGGTCGGTGCGCATCGCCACCGTGTGGAGCGCGACCGCGATGGGGGCGGCCGTCGGTCCGGCGAACGCGAGGACGAGGATCTGGGCGATGTTCACGGCCAGAGTCGCCGCGACCACCTGGATCGGCCAGCGCCTGCGGGCGACCAGCGGTACGCAGGCGACCGCCAGGCCGCTGAGGTACCAGGCGACCGAGGCGCGGTGGACGTAGGCGACGGCTACCGCCACGGGGGTGGACAAGACGAAGCAGCCGACCGCGACGACCAAGTCGCCCCTCCACGGCTGGGCCCGCAGCCACTGCGTGAGCCGGTTGATCATCTGCACTCCTCCACCGTACGCAGTCCGGCCGGACCGGCTGACGACGCCGATCCGGCCCCGCAGTGTTCGCGGGGTCGTCGGACGAGCCTGTGGATCGCCGTCGACGGATTCGACGCGCACGCGATTCGACACGCACGCGATTCGACACGTGCCGCCGCCGCGGCACCGTCAGATCCCCGATTCCAGCGCACAGGCCGTCCGGCGACGGTCGTCAGTTCGCTACCACGGCCTGGTCTTCGTGCGCCAGCAGCTCCTGCAGCCGTGTCCTCTCGGCCTGCAGGCCCTGGAAGAGGCCGGTCCGCTGTTCGTCAGGGAGCGAGCCGATCTCGTGTTTCGTCAGACGCGACGCATCGCACCAGGCGAGGAGATCGGGGTCCGCGGACCAGCGCAGGAGCAGGTCATCGGCGTGCACCATGCCGCGCAGCCAGTCCAGGGTGGTGCTGGGGTGGGGCGAGGCGACGCACAGCTCGTTCTTCTCGGTGTCGTCGCCGTATGCCGCCTCGACGTGGGCGGCGAGCGCGGCGCTGAACACCTGCTGGCACGGGACGATCGCCTGAAGTGTGATGCGGGAACCACTGAACATCGGCACCGCCGGCCGCGCCTCGAGGCCATCCGCGGTGCAGTCGATGTAGAGGGTTCCGGGACGGGCGGAGACGGTCGCCCCGTCGAGTTCCACGGTGTCGGCGCCGATCCGCTTGACCCTGCCGTGGCGGACGATGCCGGGTATCCGCCGGAGCTGTTCGAGTTCGGAGCGGGTGACGGTCGCGCAGCGGAACGCCGTCGGCGTGACGTCCGAGGACAGCCGCAGCAGGAGGCCACCGGCGTCCAGCCGCTGAAAGAGCTCCTCGACCGTGTGGGACCCGAGGACCGCTCCAACGCGGGCCTTGAGCAACTCGGCGTTGATCGCGGCGAACTCCGGTCCGGGCTGGATCTGCGCACGGTCGAGCAGCCATGCGTCGCGCGGCATGATCCAGGTGATGCCGGACGGGTCGACGTCATGCTGCAGCAGCCAGAGGCACGCGTCGATGCCGGTCTTTCCCGCTCCCACCACGGTGTAGTGCGACGACGGCTGATCCTGCGCCGGCAGTTGGTTGGGAGTGATCAGCCGGACTCCGGAATCCACCTCGTACTTCGGCGGGCACATCGCGGGAACCGTGACGTTCATGTAGGTGGCGTCCACGGTTCGCCGGCGCACGTGGATGTCGAACTCGCGGCCGGTGACGACGGAGTGACACCGCTGGACATCCGGTCGCGCCGGATCCGCGCCATCGTGACTGGACATGGGGAAGTACGAGACGCGACCGGTGGGCAGGAGGGTTTTGCGCATCACCTGGTCGAAATAGGTCAGGATCTCATCGGCCGACGCCAGCTCGTGCAGCCCCGCGTTCCAGCCGTGCCGGTCCACTTCGCCTGTTCCCAGTTCACGAGAATTGACGCCGTAGAACGACGAAGGCTGATGCAGGCGCACGAACGGGTAGGCGACCGTCCAGTGGCCACCGGGTCGACCGTAGCGATCGACGATGGCCACGGTCGCGTCCGTCTCGGTCACCAGAGTGTCGGCGAAGGCCATGCCCATGGCTCCGGCCCCGATGATCAGGTAGTCGACCTCTATGGTTTCCCGCTCCGACAACGTATTTCCTCTCTCGTGGTGGTGTGGAATTCGGGCTCGTGCACGCGCGGCAGGACAGCGGCCCCGTCTCGTCAGGACTCGCGCCCGAGGGCGGCTCGCACGGCTTCGCGGTGCGCTGCGGGGTCCACGGCTGCTCCAGGCTTCGACAGATGGTGCTCGTTTCGCCGCTCGCGGCACTGTCCACCGTGCCGTCTCGCCCCGAGGCTGTCGTCGTGCGCCTGCAGACTCTCGACCTACCGCGCGCGCAGTACGAGGTGTGCAGCGCCTACCGCAGGGGCAGACGCCGTCCGAATGCCTGAAGGGTTGCTGAAGTCCCATGCACGCGCTGATCTGGGCGTGCAGGCGTGGCCTGTCCCCCTTTCGGGTAATTCCCAGCGCATTCCGCGGCCCGGGTATCTCGGCGGCCGGATGATCCTCCTGGGGGTCGTGTCCTGCGGCCCGAGGAAGGATGGTGCGCACACCGATGAGCACGACGCGACGAGTGGTGCTGAGCGCGGCTTTGGCTGCGCCGTTGCTGGCCCAGTTCACGGGGACGGCGTCCGGCGCCACCGCGGACGGCAAGTGGGGCACGGTCTCCGACGGCTGGGTCGAGGTCCGCTGGACCGCGCAGGCCCAGGCGCAGCTGGACCGATTCGAGGCCGTGGTCGAGGCGGTGGCTCCGGCCCAGCTGGTCAGGGACTCCGGTGGTTCGGCGGTGCGGTTCCCCGTGCGGTCGGGCACGGGCGATGCCTCGCTGACGAACCTCCCCAAGGCCCAGGGGGACGGTGTCCTCGACGGCGGGGTCGCGGTGCGCACGTCGAGCGGCACCTTCCAACTGGTCAACTTGGAGAGTGTTCTGCAGGACGGGGTGGCGTCTGGGAAGTGTGTGGTCAACGGCGTCGACGTCGGGCACCACGCGGTGGTCCGTTGCGGTCTGGCCGAGGGTCTGCTGACCGCCGACACCGTGCCGGTGGGCCTGCCGCTGAAGGTTCAGCTCAGCGAGGTGCCGCTGCGCGCCACCCCGGAACTGTTGGAGGTGTACACGGCCACCTTCGGCACGCCCGCGTTCACCGCTGACACGGTGTTGGCGTACGTGACCGCTCAGGGCGTGTACACCCCGCCGAAGCCGTGAGGTGACGTCCGGCCGGCCCCGGGCTCAGGAGATCGGGGCCGACCGCACCGGGCGGGCAGGGGCGGGAAGATCGCCGCCGAAGCGGCGCCGGCGGCCGGCGTACGCCGTGACAGCCTCCTGCAACTGTGCCAGGCCGAAGTCGGGCCAGGGCGTCGGATCGAAGACCAGTTCGGCGTAGGCGAGGTGCCAGGGCAGGAAGTTGCTGATCCGCTGCTCGCCGGAGGTGCGGATCAGCAGATCGACGTCGGGTAGACCGGGTACGTACAGGTTCCGGGCCAGGTCGGCGGGGCCGATGTCCTCGGGCCGGATCGTCCCCGCGACCGCCTCGGCGGCCAGCGCGCGGGCGGCGGCGGCCAGTTCGTCCCGTCCACCGTAGTCGACGCACAGGGTCAGCGACAGCACGTCGTTGTTCGACGTCAGGCTCTCCACCAGCGCCAGGGCGGAGGCGAGCGAGGGCTCGATGCGGTCGCGTCGCCCGCACCAGCGCACCTGCACGCCGAGTTCGTGCAGCCACGTCGCGCCTTGGGCGATCCCGTCGGCCAGGGTGTCGAACAGGGCGGCCAGTTCCTCCTGGGAACGGTCCCAGTTCTCGGTGGAGAACGCGTAGATGCTCAGGTGCCGCACCCCCAGCCGCAGGGCGGCGTTGACCAGGCGCATCGCGGCCCGCTCGCCCGCGTGATGGCCCTGGGCGGTCGGCAGGCCCCGCAGCGCGGCCCACCGCCGATTGCCGTCCATGATCACCGCGACATGGCCCGGCACCGCAGCCACGTCCGGCCGGGCCGGGCGGCGGCGCGCCGCACCGGCCGCCGTCAGCGGCTCGACACCGTCGACGAAGACCCGAGCCTGCTGGAGCGTGACCTCGTCGAACTGCAACTGCGCCCCCAGCAGCAGGCCGTACAGGAACGGCTGGTACTCGGGACCCACCGTCGCCGTCACCGGCACCGCCTGCTCCAGCAGGCCGCGCCAGCGGCCGAGCTGGACTCCCACCAACTCCTCCAGCGCCTCCCGCCGCACGCCACGTTGCAGGTCGTCGACCTCCAGTCCCAGCCCGCGCATATCCTCGCGCGGCAGGTAGCAGCGGCCTGCGGCGAGGTCGACCGGCAGATCCTCGAAGATGTCCACCAGCTGGCACACCTCGCCCAGCACCGAGAACAGCGACGACACCTCCGGTCCCCTCGCGCCCAGCAGCGGAGTCCACAGCTCGGCAACCGCCCCCGAGGCTCCCCGCAGATAGCGTCGCTGGTCCGCGAACGTCTCGAACATCGGCGGGCGGACACAGTCGGCCCAGATGGCATCGAGGAACTCCTCGACCATCCCGCGGTCCAGATCCCACTGCCACACCGTGTCCACGAACGCCCGCCGCAACGGGTGCTCGCTGTGCCCGGAGCGGAGCTCTTCCAGGGTGTCGCGGCGCCAACGGGTGGTCCGCTTCTCGCGGTCGGCCTGTGCTCCCTCGTCGGCGAGGCGGTCGGTCCGTGCCATGAAGGCGTGTACGGCGTGGAAGTGGGGGCGGATCGCGGTGGGCACCAGCTCGGTCGCCGTCCACATCGGTGCCAGGAACTGCCTGGTCTCGGCCGCGCACAGCTCGTAGGACCCACGCAGTTCGGGTGAACCGTTGAACGCCGCCTGGTTCCTCAACACTTCTGGACCTCACCTTCGAGCGCGCTGCCGGGACGAGACCCGCAGCCCCTGCAGCGCGGCGGGCGTCGACACCTCCTCGCCAACTCACGACGGGGGTCTCTGCCATCACTAACGACCGGCCGGCCGGCTGGTGCCGATCTCGGTGACGGATCGATGGCAGAAGTAACAGCTGTCGCGCGTAGGCATATTGGCCCGTCCCCTGAGCGGGCGACCGCAACGTGGAACTCCTAGCACAAGGTAGGACCCCATTGGCGTGCTTTGTCCGCGAAGTAGCTGGTTCGAATGACTCCGGGGTGATCCCGTTCCGTGCCGGGGCAGGATCGCCGACACTTGCGGTGCAGTGCACCGCCGTTCGGCGGACAGTCGCCGCGTCGGTACCTCTGGGGAGGGTGGGGACAGTCGTGTCAGTGCAGGGGAGTGCGGGAGCGCGCGCCGACCGGAGCGCCGAGGCGCTCCAGCTCATCGCCGGTGTCGTCGACTTGGGGCTGGAGCAGGCGGAGGGGCTGTTGCGCCGGATGCGCGGTGTGCTGGGCCGGTCCGACCTGCACGAGGTGGCGGCGGACGGGCAGGAGGAGTTACGGGCACGCGGCGAGTTGCTTCTGGGCCGCCTCGCGTCCGCTTCCGAGTCGCACTTGGAGGCTGTGGCCCGGCGCGCGGCAACGGCCCGCAAGCCGTCGCCCGATGCCTGAGCAGCTGCAGGCCCCGGCGTTCAAGTCCCGGGTCGACCAGGCACTGCTCGCCTTCGTCCGGGAGGAGACTGGGCTGCTGGTCGCCGTCGATCCCGAACTGAAGCCGGTGGCTGAGCAGTTGCGTGCTGCGGTGGCCGAGGGTAAACGGCTGCGGGCGGCGTTCGCGTACTGGGGCTGGCGCGCGGCCGGCCAGCCGGACAGTGCGGCGATGGTGCGCGCCGCTTCGGCGATGGAGTTGGTGCATGCGGCGGCCGTGGTCCACGACGACCTGATCGACGACAGTCCGATCCGCCGCGGCGCGCCCACCGCGCACCTGGCCCTGCGCCGGGCCGTCGCAGATGGGCCCGAACGCGAGACCCAGGGACGTGCGTTGGCGATGCTGGTGGGTGATCTGCTGATGTCCTGGGCGGGGCAGCTGTTCGCCGGTTGCGGCCTGCCTGCCGCCTACCTCGCGCGGGCCCGCCCGCTGTGGGCCACCCTCGCCCGCGAGCTGATCGCCGGGGAGTGCCTGGAGATCCTGCGCACCCGAGCAACACCCAGCGCGGAGAGCTCACTTGAGATCATCCGCTACAAGACCGCGAAGTACACCGTCGAGCATCCGCTGCACCTGGGCGCCCTGCTCGGCGGCGCTCCGCCCGCCCTGCTCGCCGCCTTCACCGCCTACGGTGTGCCGCTGGGCGAGGCGTTCCAGCTCCGGGACGACCTGCTCGGCGTCTTCGGCGACCCGCGGCGCACCGGCAAGTCCAACTTGGACGACCTCGCCGGCGCCAAGCCCACGGCGCTGCTCGCCCACGCCCTCACCAGTGCGACACCCGCCGACCGCGCGCGACTCCAGGCCCTGGTGGGCCGTGACGACCTCGGTACCGCCCAACTCGACGAGTTGCGGGAGATCCTGGTCCGTTCCGGAGCCCGCACCCGCGTCGAGGAGATGATCGACGAGCGGGCCACCGCCGCCCGCACCGCGCTCACCCGGGCCGCGCTCCCGCCACAGGCCGCCGGCGCACTCGCCGATCTGGTCGCCGCCGCGGCCGAACGCACCTCCTGACCCACAGCACCGAACGAGGGGGCACCCCATGACCGTGACACCCGAAGCGATGGACGCCCTGCGCCTGACGGGCGACCCGCTCGCCGACGCCGTGGTGGACGCGCTCTTCGAGCGCGGCGACATCGGCAAGTTCAACACCCTGATGCGCTGGTTCGCCCAGAGTGGCCAGCCCTTGCCCGACGACGTCCCCGACGAGGCCCGCGACTACCTGCACACCACCGCCACGCCACCCGACTGGATCGACTGGGACCAGCTGGAGCGGGCCCGGCTCTTCTTCATCCGCAACAACGTGCACATCTCCACCGCGCTGTCCTTCGCCGCGATGCCCGCCTGCTACGTCGTCCCGCACGTCGCCCGCCTGCTCAGCGCCACCCACTCGCTCGACTATCCCTCCAAGCGGATGGCCGAGACCGGCCAGTTCACCGTCTACCTGATGCGCCCCGACGCCTTCGAGGCCGGCGGCCGGTTCCTGCCGGCCGCTCAGAAGGTCCGCCTCCTGCACGCCTCCATCCGCCACCACCTGCGCCGCGAGAACCACTGGGACGAAGCCGCCCTCGGCGTGCCGATCTGTCAGGAGGACATGATCGGCGGGCAGATGATGTTCTCCATCCAGGTGCTGGACGCGCTGCACCGGATGGGCATCCACATCTCCAACGAGGGGGCCGAGGCCTACTTCTACGCCTGGCGGGTCGTCGGCGCCATCCTCGGTGTCGACACTGCGGCCGCACCCGCCGACCTGGCGGAGGCACGCGACTTCTCCGACCTCTACATGGCCCGCCACATGGGCCCCTCCGATGAAGGCGCCACGCTCACCCGCCAACTCATCGACCTGTACGAGCAGGTCGTGCCCGGCACCCTGCTCGACCCGGTGGTCCCCGCCCTGATCCGCTACCTGATCGGCGACACCTGCGCAGACTGGCTCCAAGTCCCGCGCTCCACCTGGGACAAGGCCATCACCCTCGCCCCCACCCTGCTCGGCATCCTGGAACGCATCGAGGACTCCTCCCCCCTCGGAGCCTGGGCCCTGGACCGCCTCGGCGACCTCACCACCCGCTTCGAGCTCAGCTCCCTCACCCGCGGCCGGGTCATGCAGTACGCCATCCCCGAACACCTCCACGACGAACACGGCGTCACCTCCACCAAACACCGCACCGACCCCTGGATCCCGCCCCCGCTCTCCAACAGACTCCCCGCCTGACCACCGCCTGTGAGCGCGGAGTTCACGGTTCGCAACATCGGCCGCGCCGGCTGGAAGCCGCTCTGACCTGACGGATCGTCATTGGCGCCAGGGTGGAATTTCACCGTGCATCTGCTCGCCGCTGGGCAGGGAGAGGAGGAGGCCGAGGGGGTGGAGGCGGCTGAGGCGGACGGCGGCCGCGGCAACGCCGCACAGGACGAAGAGCGCGATCAGGGTCCAGGCGATCCCGAGTGCGATGCAGGCGAATGCCAGGCCCACGACGGAGCCGAGCAGGAGGGTGAAGCCCACCGCCGTGGTGATCGCCTCGCGCAGGCGGCGGCCGCGGCTGTGCGTTCGTTCCCAGGTGGCGCCCGTACCGGTCAGTATGTCGATGAGTGCCTTGGCGTAGATCAGGTTGAGGAACTGGTCGAAGAGGACTTCCGGCACGAGCGCGGCGGCCAGGAGCAGGGCCTTCCATCCGCCGCGTTTGGCGGCCCAGACGCGTTCGAAGGCGGCGACGGAGGTGATCGCGAGCCAGAACCACGGCCACCCGGGGAAGCCCTTGCTGACGGTGTAGTACAGCAGGACGGTGAGGAAGAAGGGGACGAAGGCCACGCTGAGGTACGTGAGCAGTTGCCGGCAGACGTAGGGCAGCGTGACCCGGGTGACGCCGTAGGCCTTGAGGTTGTCCAGGGCGCCGCGTTGCCAGCGCAGCCGCTGGTAGTACAGCCGGGACCAGGTGGGCATGAGTTCGGTGCCCACGATGCAGGCGCACGGTGATACGCACCGGTAGCCCAGGTGTTTGAGGGCGAGGGTCAGTTCGTTGTCCTCGGTCAGCGACTCCACGTCGTACACGTCCCGCCCTCGGGGCAGGGAGCCGTGGGCGCGGGCCTCGTGGACCTGGCGCAGGGCGTTCACCGGGTAGAGGGAGGCGGTGCCGGTCAGGACGTCGGCGCGGCCGTGGCGGCGGTGGAGTTCACGCGCGTAGCGCACGTACTCGTTGTTCTGCAGGTGGCAGACCAGACCGCGCAGGGGGTAGCCGAAGAAGATGGCGCCCACGCCGCCGATGGGCGCTTGGTCCGTTTCCTGGTGGCGCAGGCGCCGGCCGGCCTCGGCGATGAACTGGGGTGAGAGGGAGGTGTCGGAGTCCATGACCATGACGGCGTCGTCGTCGGACAGCTGCGGCAGCAGCCGGGCCAGGACCTGGTTGAGGGCGCCCGCCTTGTCCTGCGTGTTGCCGACCGTCTCGACGGCCTCGGCGCCGTGGGCGGCGCTGATTTCAGCCGTGAGGTCGGTGCAGCGGTCGGCGACCACGATGATCTCGTCCGGGGGCCTGGTCTGGGCCGCGAGCGACTCCAGGGTCTCGCCGATGAGCGCCTCTTCGTTGTGCGCGGGCACCAGCACCACGATCCGGCCAGGTCCCGCATGCCGCAGGTCGGAGATGTGGCCGGGCTTGGTGCGGCCCTCCCGGGTCAGGTTCCTGGGCCTGCGCACGAACGCGGGCCCCCGCGCCTCTCTGCGCGCCTGTCTCCGCATCGGTCCGAACAGGCCCACCAGCGACTCCTCAGCATTCCGCGGCGCCCAGGCGGTCAGGCCGAAGCCAGGAGGCGCACCCAGTGGATTGTCATGCCGTGCCGCGTCGGTCGTAGGGGCTGTTGCCCCGAACGGAGCATCATGTTCACCGTTGGGGGCTGCCGCGGATCTGTACCCCTGCCTCACGCGGAGGTGTAGAGCGGGGCTGCGATGCCGCTGCGAAAGGCGCTCAAGGCTGCGCGAGAGGACCAGACGCGCCAGTCGGTCTCCTTGTCGGCGTTGAACCACACCAGAGCGCTGATCCGGTCGTCGCCGTCGATGGCGGCGAACATGGCCGTGATCCAGGCGGCCTTGTCGCCGCCCAGCTCCGTGCAACCGACCTCCGTGAGCCAGAGCGGCTTCGGGGTGAAGGTACGGATGGTGGCGATGGTGGGATCGAAGACCTCGGTGAAGGTCTGCCAGGTGCTGCCGCTGCGGGAGGTGCCCCAGTTGTAGCCGTCGACGCCCACCAGGTCCACGTACCCGTCGCCCGGGTAGAGCGTGGACAGCGGCGTCGAGCCGGCGTACTGGTTGATCGGCGTCCACAGCCACTTCACGTTGGTTGCGCCGACCGTGGTGAAGATGGCGCGGATGTGTTTCCACGTCGCCACGTACTGCGCGGTGGTGTTCCCGTTGACTCCCGGATCCCACGGGTTCCAGTTCCCGTTCATCTCCGCGCCCCACCGCAGGTAGACGGTGGTGCCGAAGGCCTTCGCGGCGGTCGCCCACCGCGTGATGTAGGTGTCGAAGCTCCCGGCGAGGATGTTGGAGAGTGCGTAGGCGGGCTGGTTCGCGTCGCCGGTCCAGTCCCAGGACTCCCACGTGATGAGCGGCGTCTGGTCGCGCGAGCGGACGTAGGCGGCGTCGGAGGTGGGGAACGGTTGCCGTCCCTCCCACTGGACGTACCACTGCACCACGCTGGGCCGCCGACCCACGGCAGCGTCGTAGCGGTCCAACTGGTCGTGCCATCCGGCAGGATCCCCGAAGGGGTCGGGGACATAGGCCCCGCTGGTGACTTTGCGGACCGTGAAAGAAGTCTCCCCACGCGAGGCAGGTCCGAGATCGGTGCCGGTGGAGACCAGTGCCAGCAGCATCACCCACCAGATGACTGCCCGGATCGGCCGCGCTGCGAACGGTGGACGATTCACCGATTCGGACATCTGCCGCCAACCTCGTTCTTCGCAAGTCGAGTTCCATGTTCCCCAGGCGCGATCCGGGGATGTCATCGGGCCAGCCAGACGGCCGCATCGCCGGGCAGCAGCCCGTCCTGCAGGCGAACGCTGCTCAGCAGCACCTCCCGGTGGTCCGCCAGGGGAACCGCCTGCGGGCCGAAGTTGACGATGCATTGGAAACCGGAGGGACGTGTGAACGACAGCAGGTCGGGTACGGCCGTACGGTCCCAGACCAACGCCCCGTCGCCCAGGGCCGGATGGATCCGGCGGATGTGCAGGGCCCTGCGGTACAGCTCGAGCATCGACCGCTCGTCGCCGCGCTGTGACCGGACGGTGAGCTGCTTCCAGCGCGGCGGTTGTGGCAGCCATGGAAGTGCGCCGGCGCGTTCGGGGCTGAAGCCGAACGGCGGGGCGTCGCCGGACCAGGGCATCGGCAGGCGGGAGCCGTCGCGGCCGCGGTCGGTGCGCCCCGACCGCTCCCAGGTGGGGTCCTGCAGGGTCTCGTCGGGCAGGTCCTCGACCTCCCACAGACCCAGTTCCTCGCCTTGGTACAGGTAGACGGAGCCCGGAAGTGCCAGCATGAGCAGGGCGGCCGCCCGCGCGCGCCGCGTGCCCAGGGCCAGGTCGACCGGGCCGGGCGGGGAGTGGTTGGCGAGGGTGTGGACCGGACCGTCGGGCTGCGGCCTCCCGAAGCGGGTGAGGTGCCGCACGACATCGTGGTTGGAGAGCGCCCAGGTCGCCGGGGCACCTACGGCGCCCATCGCGGTCAGGGAGCTGCCGATCGCGGTTCGCAGGTGTGCCGCCCGCCACGGGGCCGTCAGATAGTCGAAGTTGAAGGCGGTGTGCAGTTCATCGGCCCGGACGTAGCGGGCCAGGCGCTCGGAGTTTCGGGCGCACGCCTCGGCGACGAACACGCGAGGCTCGGGGTAGGAGTCGGCCACCGCGCGCCAGCCGCGGAAGATCTCGTGGACACCGTCGCGATCCCAGTGGGGATGATCGGCATGGGCCGCCGACGCGACGAGTTCCATGTCCAGGGGACCCAGGTCGGGTAGACCCGGGGCCTTGACCATGGCGTGCGCAACGTCGATGCGGATCCCGTCGACGCCCAGATCGAACCAGAACCGCAGGATCGACTCGAATTCACGGCGGACCAGGCGACTGTCCCAGTTGAGGTCGGGTTGCTCGGGCGCGAACAGATGGAGATACCACGGGCCGGCCCTGCCGTCGGGTTCAACGATGCGAGTCCACGCGGAACCACCGAAGACGCTGCGCCAGTTGTTGGGCGGGGCGTCACCCCCCGGGCCGGTGCCCGGCCTGAAGATGTAGCGGTCGCGCCCGACGCAGTCCGGGCCGCCCGCCAGCGCTTCGCGGAACCACGGGTGATGGGAGGAGGTGTGGTTCGGCACGATGTCGATCAGGATTCGCAGGCCCAGAGCGTGGATCTCCTCGATCAACGCCCGGGCATCGGTCAGGGTGCCGAAGACCGGATCGATGGCCCGGTAGTCGGCGACGTCGTAGCCTCCGTCGACCATCGGCGAGGGGAACCACGGGTTGACCCACAGAGCGTCCACCCCCAGATCGACCAGGTGGTGCAGGCGTTGGTGGAGCCCGGCGAGGTCCCCGACGCCGTCACCGTTTCCATCGGCGAAACTGCGCAGGTAGACCTGGTAGCAGACCGCGTCACGCCACCAGTCGAGGGCCTGGGCAGACGATCGGTTCCCGGAAACGCCCAGGACCCGCCCTGGCGAGCGCTCGCGTCGTCGATCTGCTCTCACCGGCCCAGGATGCCCCGCAGATGACGGCCCGTAGCGCTGGCACGCCGGGATGACGCGCGAGGGGATGTGCCCGAGGGGGAGACGCAAGGCATCCGGCACCCCGGGGAACGGCCGGGCACCTCGAGCACTCCTTATGCCTGTCGTGGCGTCATGAACGAGAAGTCGACAGTGCCACCACGAACCAACCGCGCGAGGGAATCCCGAATCCCTTTACGGGGAATGACTTATCCATTACGCTGAGTAGGCGCAGTGAAATCGCACCCCGGCGTGGCACGTCGACGAACGTGCCCTCGCCTGTTCCTGGCCAGCCCGTACCGGATTACATGACCGAGGTACTGCTCTGACGCGGCCGGGCTCCCATCGCGGATTCAGCTTGAATCACTCTGATCGACCGTTGGGGCTGGCCACCGGACCCTGGTGAAGTGCCAGTCCCAGCTGCAGCACCCTCCACCAACAGTGCGAGCTTGGACGGAGATCATCATGGCCACCAGTTACTGGTTCAACGTCCTGGACTACGGCGCGACCGCCAATGGCGTCACGGACGACACCACCGCGATTCAAACCGCGATCAACGCGGTGCCCTCCTCCGGCGGAACGGTCGTCTTCCCCGCGGGTACCTACAAGATCTCCTCGGTGCTGGTGGCCCGCTCCAACCTCGTGCTGGAGGGGGTCAGTGACGGCTCGTCAGTGATCGCACAGAGCAGCACCACCGCCAACGGGCTGACCGGCTCGGACATCACCCGGTTGACCGTCCAGGACCTCACCATCCAAGGGCCGGGCAGCGGCAGCGGTAAGGGGATCGTGCTCACCCGATCGGCCAACCCCGCGACCGTCTCGCTGGCGTTCGCGCGGATGACCGTGAAGTTCTTCGGCGACACCGGAATTGACCTCTCCAACCCGATCGTGTCCACGTTCGAGGGCGTGACCTCGGCCGACAACGGCAACCACGGCTGGAGCATCCACGGTGTCTCCGGAGGTGCCGCGGGGACGAGTTGCTCGTTCTCCTCCTGCTACGCCGACACCAACACCAACGCCGGCTTCCACATCGACACCATGGCCTACTGCTCCTTCGTCGGCTGCGCCGCCGACAACTGCGGCATCGGCTACGAGGTGACCGGCATCGGCAGTCAGGGCATCAGCTTCACCGGATGCGGCGCCGAATCCGCGGTCAACCGCGGCACCGGATACAACGGCTACAGCTGGAAGATCAACGCCGCCATCGGTGTGGGCCTGTACAACTCCTTCACCTACAACAGCCCGAACATCAGCATCTGGGTCACCGGCGCCGCGCGAGCGGTCAGCATCCTCGGATTCGCCGAGAACACGCCCGCCGTCTCGGCGGTCAACTCGGTCACGGTCGACGCCGGCTGTTCGGCCACCCTCGGCGACTGCAGCAACGTGAAGCCCCTGTCGCTGGCGGGCTACACCAACGTCATCAACGACACCGCCGGCGGCACGGTGGCCAGCGGCTTCGTCTACGGCTCGAACTCCGCCTACTACGAAGGCAACGTCTCCACCACCGCCGCACCGACGTCGGCCGAGCACCTGACGCGCAAGGACTACGTCGACGCGAAGGTCAGCCCGGCCCCCGTCACCCTCACCGACGCGGCCACCATCGCCACCAACGCCGCACTGGGAAACCTCTTCCGCGTCACCCTCAAAGGCAACAGAACGCTGGGCACCCCCAGCAACCCCACGGATGGCCAACGCCTCACCTGGGAGCTCATCCAGGACGGCACCGGAAGCCGTGCCCTCATCCTCAGTTCCGCGTTCGGTCTGGGTACCACCATCTCCTCGACCACGCTCACCACGACGCCGAACAAGCGGGACTTCCTCACCGCGGTCTACAACGCCACTGCCGCCAAGTGGTACGTGATCAACTTCGTCAAGGGGTACTGAACCGCTGCGAGCGAGTGCCTGGCGATGTCGGTGGCGGGCTCAGGCGAGGGCCTGGGCAGGTGGGCGTGGCAGGGGCTGCTCGGCCCAGATGGTCTTGCCGGTGCCGGTGTACCGGGTGCCCCAGCGTTCGGTGAGCTGGGCGACCATCATCAGGCCGCGTCCGCCTTCGTCGAAGATGCGGGCGCGGCGCAGGTGCGGTGCGGTGCTGCTGGCGTCGGAGACCTCGCAGATCAGCGTCCGGTCCTTGATGAGCCGCAGCTGGATGGGTGTGGTGGCGTAGCGGATCGCGTTGGTCACCAGCTCGCTGACCGCGAGTTCGGTGACGAAGGCCAGCTCGTCCAGCTCCCACGCGTGGAGCTGCGCGGTCGCCTTCGCGCGGATCTCGGCGACGATGGCCGGATCGGCGGGGACGTCCCAGCTGGCGACGTGCCCGACGTCCAGGACGCGGGTGCGGGCGATGAGCAGTGCGACATCGTCGGTGGGCCGCTGGTCGAGCATCTCGGCCAGGACGGTGTCGCAGGTGGTGTCGAGCGAGGGGACGGCAGCCGCGGCCAGGGCCGTTCGCAGGGCGCTCAGGCCGGTGTCGACGTCGCGGCCACTGGCTTCGATCAGGCCGTCGGTGTACAGCGCGAGCAGGCTGCCTTCGGGAAGTTCGCTCTCGACGCACTCGAAGGGCAGGCCGCCCAGGCCCAGTGGCGGGCCGGTGGGCAGTTCGATGAAGTCCACGCTGCCGTCGGGGGTCACCAGAGCGGGCCAGGGGTGGCCGGCGTCGGCGAGCGAGCACTTACGGGAGACCGGGTCGTAGACCGCGTACAGGCAGGTGGCTCCGAGCTCTCCCGGTGGTACGTCGGCACGCTCCTGCTCGGTGCCGAGCCGGATGACCAGGTCGTCCAGGTGCGCGAGCAGCTCGTCCGGGGCCAGATCGACGTCGGCGAGCGTGCGTACGGCCGTGTGAAGGCGCCCCATGGCGGCGGCGGCGTGGATGCCGTGGCCGACGACGTCACCCACCACGAGGGCGACCCTGGCTCCGGAGAGCGGGATCACGTCGAACCAGTCGCCGCCGACGCCGGCCTGCGAGCCCGCGGGCAGGTACCGGCCCGCGACGTCGACGGCGGTCTGCGCGGGCGTCCCGTCCAGCAGCAGGCTCTGCTGCAGAGCCAGGGCGGTGTTGTGCTCACGCGTGTAGCGGCGGGCGTTGTCGATGCAGACCGCGGCGTGCGCCGCCAGCTCCTCGGCGACCCGCAGGTCGTCCGGCCCGTACGGTGCGGCAGCGGGGTCCTGACGGGTGAGGAGGACGACGCCGAGATTCGTGCCGCGGGCACGCAGCGGCGCGGCGATCAGCGAGTGCGGGCGGTGCCGGCTCACCCAGGCGGCCCGGTCCGGATCCTCGGCCAGCCACTGGGCGATCTCCGGGTCGACCATCCGGTGGACGACGGCGCGGCCGGTGGCCAGGCAGCGGGCGGTGGGGGAGGCCGCCGGGTAGCGGGCCGGCTCGCCGACCGCGACGACGCCCCGCAGGTCCGAGCGGACGGCCGCGCGCCGCAGGACCAGCGGGCCGCCGGCCGGGATCGGCGCGGGCTCGTCCCCCTGCAGCACGGCGTCGAGCAGGTCGACCGAGACGAAGTCCGCGCAGGCCGGCACGGCCACATCGGCCAGCTCCTGGGCGGTGCGGACCACGTCCAGGCTGCTGCCGATCCGCCTGCTGGCCTCGTTGAGCAGCGCCATTCGCTCACGGGCCGCGTGCTGTTCGGAGAAGTCGAGCGCAACCTGCTGCACACCCCGGACCAGGCCGGCCGGGTCCTTGAGCGGGGTGAAATGGCTGGTCCAGGCGTGTGGGCGGGCCTCGCCCGGCACCCGCACGTAGTTCTCGAGCTGCTCCGGCTCACCGGTCGCCGCCACCCGTTCGACGCTGCGCTGCGGGTCCTCGAACAGCGGATCCGGCATGTGCTCGGTGATCCGAAGCCCGCGGAGCTCCTCAGGCGAGGCTCCGAGCTGCCGCGTCATGGCCTCGTTGACGTGCAGGAACCGCCCCTCGGTGTCGTAGATCGCCAGGGCGAACGGGGACTGGTCGAACGACCAGGGGAGCAGCATGGCCTCATCGAGGTCGCCCGCCTGCCGCTCGACCCCGGCCTGGAGCAGCCAGTCGACCCGCCCGTCATCGCCGGCCAGCGACCGCACGCGCAGGCGGCATTCCACCGGCCGTCCGTCGCGACCGCGCAGCACGACGCTGCCGGCCCAGCCCTTGGGTGAACCGAGCTCCTCGCGAGCGGCCCCGGGAAGCGGCGAGGCGAGCAGGCCCGCTGCCGGGCGACCCACCGCTTCGGAGGCGGAGTACCCGAGCAGCTGTTGGGCGCCGCGACTCCAGTGCGTCAGTACTCCGTCCGCGGATGCCACGGCCACGGCCAGGGTCGCACTCGTGGCGAAGGTCTCGCTCGGATGACTGTCGCCGGTCGCTGACGTGTCCATGGTTGACCATCCCGCTTCGGGGCTCCGTTGGTTCAAGGATTCCTCGGGTATGGCCCCATTTCACGTCGATCACTCGGCCTTCAGAAGGTGGAGACCTGCTGCAGCCGGTCGGGCTCGGCAGGTTCAAAGCCCGGGTCCCGACTTGGTTCACCGCGCTGAACAGACCGGCACGTCCTGGGACGTCTCCGGGATGTCCCGAGACGGGGTCGTGCCGTCCTGGCAGCGACCGCCAGCATCAACGGAGACCGGTACCACATAAAGGGCCGCAGCACGGCGCCAGCCAGAGCTGTTCTGACCTGAGCTGGCCTTGGCGGTAGCCGGACGCGGTCAGGCAAGACTCCCCGCTGGAACCCCGGTGGGAGTACCCGATGCGGAAGGAGCACAAAGTGCCCGAGTACCCGCCGTCCCCCACCCGGGGTGGCCTTCTGGTGGCCGTGGAAGTGCTGGCAAGCGTCCACGACCGGCACGACAGCGACCGCTCCGATCCAGGGACGGGCAGTTCCGGTGACGGCCCCTGGCCCGACGGCGATGGTCTGAACAACCCCGCCTGACAGGCCGGCGTCCTGGGGTGGAGGGCCCGTCGACCAACTCAGCGGGCCCCTCCGTCCCCTCGCGCTTCTGACTCGAAGGAGGAGAGAGACCGTGAAGCACCGTCTGGTACGTGCTGTTGAGGAAGCTCTGGGGTGGGAGGGCCCCAGGTTGCTCGGTAAGCAGTTCGCTCGGGGCAGCCTCGGCGACATCGAGCTGGTGAGCCGAATGCTCACGCCCCAGCGACTTCTCGACATGGTGATGCGCCGGAGCCTGGCGAACCCTCAGTTCCGCTGCTTCCGTGGTGGCGAGGAGCTGCACCCCAAGGCCTATCTGAGCTCGCAGATCTCGCTCAGGGGCCAGAGCATTCCGATGGCGGACATGCGCCGACTGGGCAATCTCCTGCGCGAGGGTGCGACGATCGTCCTGGATCAGGCGAACGTCTTCGACCCCACGATGGAGGTGGCGTGTCGGGCCATGCAGTGGTGGTCCCGGGAGAACGTCCAGGTCAATGTCTACCTGACCACCAACGACGCTGCCGGCTTCGACCTGCACTGGGATGACCACGATGTCCTGATCATTCAATTGGCCGGTGAGAAGGACTGGGAGGTGCGCGGGGCCTCGCGCCAAGTTCCGCTGTACCGCGATGCCGACCGGAACAACATGCCCAGCGACGAGATCGTCTGGACCGGTGCGATGAAGACCGGTGACGTCATGCACATTCCGCGCGGCTACTGGCACCGGGCGTCCCACGTCGGCCGCAGCCAGGGGCAGAGCATGCACATGACGCTCGGCTTCGCGAAGCGGACCGGAGTGAACTGGCTGTCCTGGCTGGCCGACTGGTCCCGCGAGACCGAGCTCTTCCGTCATGATCTCGACCGGTGGGGCACTCCCGGAGAGCGGGAGAACCAGCAGCGGGAACTGACCGCTGCTGCCGCGCGCATCGTCACCTTACGGAGTCCGGCAGACTTCCTCGCGGCCCGCGAACAGGAAGCCAGCGCACCCCGGCACGTACCGTTCCTGGAGATCTTCGGGCCGCTGGAAGCCGTGGTGTGCATCACCGACTTCCCGCCGCTGATCGAACAGAACGGCCGGGCAGTCGACGTTCGTGCGGCTGGGAAGAAGCTCACCTTCACCGCCCAGGCCTTGCCCGCTCTGCGCATGCTGTTGAGCGGCCAGCCCGTGAGGTTGGAAGAGGCAGCCCACACCCTGGGCAACGAAGTCGAGGATGTGGCGAAGATCCTGACAGAGGAAGACCTGTGCGCGAGCCTCACCCCCGAGTTGTTCTCGGGCTACACCGATCTCGTTACGAACGCCGGCTGCTGACGGACGCCCTGGAACTGGGCATCACGGCGATCGACACGAGCTTCAACTACCGTGATTTCGAAGCCCACCGGAGGCTGGCGGAGATCGGCAGTGACCTCCTTCCCCGCTTCGCGCTGTCCACCAAGGTCGGGTTCTTCCCAGGTGCGGACAGAGCGGAGCACTCACTCGACCCCGGCCGGCTGCGGCTGGCCCTGGAGCAGACGAATCGGGACCTTCGGCGAGCTCCGGACCTCGTCTTCCTGCACAACCCGGAGCGCTCGCTACGGGGAGCCTCCGACGCCCGCGACACACTGGCGCGGGAATGCGCCGCCCTCGACGATGCCACGGCGAAGGGGTTGTGCAGATCTTGGGGCATCTCGTCCTGGAATCCGTCCTCGCTGCCCGAGCTGGTCGACTCGACGGTGCCGAAGCCGTCCGTGCTCATGGTCCGCTCCGGCCTGCTGGTCGGGATCAACACGTTGGACGCTGCGGACGCCCTCGTTTCCTGGTGGGGCTTGCCCGCCCGTTCGATGTGGGGCATGAGCCCCTTCGGGGGCGACGCCAGTGACCCCGTGTGGGACAAGCTCGACCCCCGCATCTTCCTCGGGGGGCAGGGGAGTTCGCTCTCCCGTCCGCAGGCGGCGTTCCGGGCTGCCTACCACCTCCCCCGTGTCAGCGCTGTGGCCGTCGGTTCGGACAGCCCCGCTCACCTTCGCGAACTGCTCGCTGCCTTGGACAGCCCGGTGGACGAGCAGGTGATCCTCCAATACCGGGACCTCCTGCGCGACCGGCGAGCCGTCAGCCGGCTTGAAGTTCCTCCACGATCCGGGCGGCCGCGTGCCGGGCCGGCTTCACCCGAGGATCTTCCGGATGGGCGTCAGGTCTGATGATCTTGGAGCAGGCGAACAGCGTCATCAGCCTGCCGTCCCGGCTCTCCAACTCGTGCCGACGCTCTCGGCGCACTCGGTCGGCCAAAGCCGGGACAGCAAGCGAACTGGCCCACAGGGACGCCGAGTCCAGGCCCCGAGGTGCGTTCCCCCAGTCCTCCCAGTCGAACAAGCAGAACCGTGAGCCGGTCACGTTCGCCCAGTTCAGGTCTGCGTGGGCGGGTGCCCACTGCGTGACGGTCGTATCGAAGGTGCTGGGAAAGGCCGCGCGAACGGCCTCGGTGACCACAGGCTGGCTGATGGTCACGGTGTCCGGGGTGGCGATCCGCGTCGTGTGCTGACCGGCCAACGCCTCCAGAGAGGAGTTCAGCGCTCGCCACCAGTCATCAGGAAGTCCCGGATCGGCAGCAAGTACGCTGGTGCCGACCGGTTCTCCCGGCAGGAGGCTGGTCTCGTCGGCCCGCCACATCGCCGCGTGCGACGCATCCTGCCAAGCCAGTCCCGCGCACCAGGTGGGCTTGTCGATCGCCGTGAGAATCGCTGCGCACTCGGTGCCGTTCCAGCCCTGGCCGTCGATCCTGTCGAGCCGGCGCCGTTCGATCCGGACCCAGGTGTCACGCTCCGTCCGTGCCCCGACGGAGCGGCGCTTACGCAGCACCGTGTCCCGCTCCAGGCGAACCTGGAGAGCCTGCTCAACACGATCAAGAACCTCGTCAACCGGCTCAACCCGCAGGTCGACAGCGAGGGCAGAGGACATCGGGAGCGTCATGCGAGCGACCGTAGCAGCGGGGCAAGCTCGGCTCCAGCTCGTGAACGGATGCCTACTGGCCTGGGGTTGAGTCCTCACGCTCGCTCATACAGTTGGCACACGGCGCTGGAACCCGCCGTGTTCGGTACCCAAGCCCATAGCGCGCCTCAGGCTTGCCCACATCGACCATGCTGACCCTCAACTGAAGGGCCATGACTATGAGCACGCTGCCGCCCGACTGGGCGAAAGAGATCGCGGAGCAGGAACTCGCGGCGAGCCTGCCCCGGCGGTGGGCGCACTCTCAGGGGGTCGCGCGGCAGGCTGTACGCCTTGCCCCGACTCTCGGGTCGGACACCGCGCTGCTGTCGGCTGCCGCTGTGCTGCACGACGTCGGCTACGCGCCCCGGCTCGCCGGCACCGGCTTCCACCCGCTGGACGGCGCCCGGTTCCTGCGCGACTCGCACGGGGCGGACGAGCGCCTGACGCGGCTGGTCGCCAACCACTCCTCTGCCCTGCTGGAGGCCGAGGAGCGCGGGCTTCGGCACCTTCTGGAGCTGGAGTTCCCACTGATCGAGGACCAGGTGCTGGTGGACGCCCTGGTCTACTGCGACATGACGACGGCGCCTGATGGCGAGCCGACCAGCTCGGAGCAGCGGGTCGCGGAGATCGTCGGCCGCTACGGTGGCGACAGCATGGTGGGGCGATTCATCCGGCGAGCCGAGCCGCTGATCCATGCTGCCGTGGTCCGCACTGAGGAGCGCGCCGCCGTAGCGGGCGTTCAGCCGAGGTAGGGGTACTTGCCGCTGAGGTAGTCGCCGATCTGCTGGCGCATGCTCGGGTGGACGTCGTAGTCGTCCAAGTCGCGGGGCTGGACCCAGCGAACGCCGTCGGCCTCGTCGTTGATCGTGGGCGTGCCGCCGGTGGGCCGGCCGATGTAGGCGACCTCGAACTGCTGGCGGATCTCACCGTTGCTGCTGTAGGCGACGATGTGCGCGGGGTTGGAGTAGACCCCGAGGAGGCCGGTGATCTCGGCGACGATGCCGGTCTCCTCGAGACACTCGCGCACCGCGCAGTCGGCGGCCGACTCACCGATGTCCTGCTTCCCGCCCGGCAGCGCCCACTGGCCGGTGTCGCGACGGCGCTGAAGAAGGATCGCTCCGGCCTCGTCCTCGACCAGCAGGTTGCTCGCGGGTACCAGCGAGTTGGCCGCCGGGGCCGCCGGATCGCCGTAGTACTCAGTCCTCCCGGCCATACGACTGGGCTCCCTCTGCGTCGTCGGTCCACGGCCGGGCGGAATCCCAGACCGCGTCGAAGCTCGTAGCGTAGCTGTCGAACCATCCCAGCCCGGAGCCCTTCTGAAGGTGCAACAGGGGGTTGGCCGACGCCGGCTGACCCCAGACATGGGGATTGACCAGCAGGTCGTTGTCGTAGCGGAACAGCGAGTTGTAGAGCGTGGTGTCGTGCAGGCGAACCTCGCAGCCGGGCGTCCCCAGCAGTGGCCGGTAGTAGGTGAGCGAGGCGCGGACCTTCGCGGCGAGTGCGTCCCCGATGCCTTCCTCCCGCCCGCGGATCGCCACGGCGCGACCCTGCGGGTCACCGAAGCACAGCCGGACCTGGGTGCCGGCCGCCGCGCGTTGGGCAAGCATCGTGGCGATCCGCGGGTTCGACTGGGCGAAGAACGTCCCCGAGAACACCAGCACGTCGATCTGCGTCACGCTCTCCAGGAGAAGGGAGAGCCAAATCTCCCGTGGGACGCTGGCACGGTCGGGGTAGGTGGCAACGAGGCCGGCGCCATTCCCAGGCGCCTGCCCCACAACGGGCCGGGTCTCCGGCCAGATAAGGGACTCGTCCACCTTCAGGTGGTGCGCGACGCTCCACCGGTGACGCGCATGGGGTACTCGACCGCCTAACCAGCGGGTCACAGTCTTGGGGTCCACCTCGCAGACCGTCGCGAGTTCCTCAGGGGGGACACCGCGTTGGGCGAGTGCGGAGCGCAACCGCTCGTTCACAGCGGATATCCAACCGGACTCCGTCAGGACCCGCAAGGACGTCCTGGGACGGGCGGCAGCCGACGCGCCCCCGATGCGCTGCCTACGCTGGCCGGATGCCGCTCATCGTTCTGTGGGACATCGACCACACGCTCATCGACAACGCGGGGGTGAGCAAGGAGATATACGCCGCAGCGTTCGCGACTGTGGCTGGGCGCCAGCCCTCGGCGCCCGCCGTCACAGACGGCCGGACCGATCGACTGATCATGCGAGAGATGTTTGACCGGGACGGTTTGGCACAGCCGGACTGGGACGCTGTCCAAGCGGCTCTCGAAGTCGCCGGCCGCGAGCGGTTTGAGGAGCTACGTCAACGCGGCCACGCGTTGCCCGGTGCCCGGGACGCTTTGACCGCAGCCGCCAAGGAGCCCGGGATCATCTCCTCCGTGCTGACCGGCAACATCGCGGCGAATGCCCGGTTGAAGCTCGCCGCTTTCGGACTCGACGGTCTGGTGGCCCTGGAGGTCGGCGCGTACGGCGCTGACCGACTTGAGCGGGCAGCGCTCGTTGAGGTGGCCTGCGAGCGCATCCGCGCTGCGTACGCCGTTCCCGGGAGGACGGCCGTGACGCTGGTCGGTGACACCCCGCGAGATGTCGAGGCAGCGCTGACCAGCGGGGTTGCGATCGTCGCCGTCGCTACAGGGGCCAGCTCCGCCGCAGACCTGCGCCGAGCAGGTGCTGGTACGGTGCTGCCGGATCTGACCGATACCGCTGCGCTGTTGATCCACTTCAAGTGTCTTGCGGCCGAGGGTGACTGAGGCGCGATCTGCTTACTCCGTACGCTGGTGCAGTCTTCTCGCGCCACAGCGGTGTCGTCCGCGGCCTGGCGGGCTGGTACCACCGGATCCGCCCGGTCGCGCAGCAGCGCGGAGACGGACTCAGGGGAGAAGGGGCAGCGTCTCGAGGCCCCGCATGAGTCGTGTGTGTCGCCACTGCAACTCGGCGCTGGGTACGGCGAGCCGGAGCCGGGGGAAGCGAGTGGCGATGGCTCGGAAGGCGATCTCGCCCTCGGCGCGGGCCAGCGGGGCCCCGAGGCAGCGGTGGATGCCGTGCCCGAATGCGAGGTGCCCCTTGGTGTTCCGGTCAAGGTCGAGCCCGTCGGGTTCGGAGAACTGGGCGGGATCGCGGTTGGCGGCTCCGGGTGCGATGAGCACGGGTGAGCCGGCCGGAATCTCCACGCCGCCGAGGCTGATGGCCTCGGTGGCGAAGCGGAAGGTGGCCATGCTCACGGGGGAGTCGAACCGCAGCAGCTCGTCGACGGCTGCGTCGACCAGCTCAGGTTCCTTGCGCAGCCGATCAAGCGAGCCCGGAGCCTGGAGCACGGCCAGCAGCCCGTTGCCGATCAGGTTGGTGGTGGTCTCGTGTCCGGCTACCAGCAGGAGGACGGCGAGGGAGAGGAGTTCGTCTTCGCTGAGCCGGTCCGCGCCGTCGCGGGCCCGGATGAGGTCCGTGAGCAGGCTGCCGTCGGGCGTCCGACGCTTGGCTGCGATGAGGTCGGCCAGGTAGTCGGCGATGGTGTGGGACGCGGAGTCGATCCGCTCGGGCTGCCCGGCCGCGAACAGCTCGTTCGACCACACGCGTACGTCTGCACGGTCCGGCTCGGGTACGCCCAGCAGCTGGCAGATCACGGTGACGGGGAGCGGGACGGCGAAGCTCTCGATGGCGTCGGTCTGCTCGCCGGGCGTCCACTGGTCGAGCAGCTTGTCGACCACGCTCTCGATGTACGGGCGGAGCCGTGCAACAGCCCCTGGGGTGAACGCCTTTGTGACCAGGTGCCGCAGTCGGGTGTGCTGCGGAGGATCGGTGGCGAGCATGCTGTGGGACACCGCCGGGTGCAGGCGTCGCCCGGTGTCCTTGCCGGCGAAGAAGACGGCCGTGTCCTTCGACAGCCGAGAGTCGGCGAACGCCGCTCGGGCTTCGGCGTAGCCGGTCACCAGGAAGCTGGGCCGGCCTTGGCCGCCGGGCATCTTCATCACCGGCGCGGAGCTTCGAAGGGCTGCGAAGGTGGGGTAGGGGTCCTGGAAGAAGGCAGGGTCCTGGAGCGGATTGCTCATGCTCATCCCTTCGCTCGTGGCGTACGCCCGTGCCACCGAGCGTAGCCAGCGAGCCAAGGCCGCGTCACCGTCGAGGATGATCTCGGGCAGCGCAGCGGTGAAGTCCCGCCAGGGCGGGCCGAGATCGGCGGACGGGTCGGTCAAAGGCTGGGCAGGCCGCGCACGGTGAGGCTGAGGCCGACGGCGAGGACGACGCCGGCGGTCAGCAGGGAACTGTACGGAGCGAAGCGGCGCAGGGTGGGCAGTCGGCGGGCGGTGAGGCCGGCCAGCCGGGTGCTGCCGCCGGCCAGCAGGACACCGGCTGCGGCGAGGGCGAGGGCCATGCCCACGCCGTACCCGATCACCAGCAGGACGCCGAACAGGGTGCGGCCCAGGGCGACCGCGCCGAGCAGCACGACCAGTGCGGAGGGGCTGGGCACCAGACCGCCGGCCAGGCCGATGCCGAGCAGCGAGGGGAGGTTGGCCAGTCGGCGCCGGTGGGGGTGCTCGGCGTCGTGCGCCGGGTCGTGGTTGTGCGGGTGGCTGTGCCCGTGGGGGTGGGCGTGGTCGTGCCCGTGGTGATGGTCCTGTTCCGGTGCCTGCCGGCGCAGCGTGCGGATCGCGCGCAGCAGCAGGCTCGCGCCCACCACCGTGATCAGCGCCCCGCCCACGGCACCGAGCCAGCCCAGTACCCGCTCGCCCGCCAGGCCGACCGAGGCCGTCAACGCGAGGCCGACCAGCAGCACGCCGGCCGTGTGCGTCGCGGTCACCGTGGCGCCGACCGCCAGTGCCGCGCGCAGACCGCCGCGGCGCTGGGCCAGGCAGGCGGCCACGGCGAGCTTGGCGTGGCCCGGCAGGGCCGCGTGGCCGGCGCCGAGCAGCAGCGAGAGCGCCACCGCGAGCAGACCGACGGGGACGGTCAGGTCGCGGGAGCCGACCAGGGCGCCGAGCCGCCGTTCCAGTCCGGGGAAGAGCACCCAGCCACCGTTCGCGGTCGGCAGCGCGCCGGTGGCCGGTTCGTCGGCGGCCGGCGGGGCGCCGCCGTCGCCGGGCGCGCTGTGCAGCTCGGCGCTGAGCACGCCGAGCGGCTGATCGAGCAGGCCCTGCGGGTAGGCGGTGAGGCCGCCGCTGATGTTCTGGCCGGGGACGGAGGAGCCGGTCAGCCGGACCCGCTCGCCGGCCGTCGCGGTGATCTCCTTCCAGCCGATCCGTCCGCCGTCGGCGCCGGAGGCGAAGGTCACGGCCGCGGGCCGGGTGAGGTCGGCGTCGGCGGCGAGGGCGCAGGCGAGTTGGGCGGTGGGCAGGTCGGCCGCGCCGGGGCGGTAGGAGAGCGCGCTGCTGACGACTCGCCAGGCGATCTCGCGGCCGTCCACCGACGTCCGGATGCCCGAGGCCAGGTCGATGCACCGGGTGGCGGCCCGGGCGGCCGCCTCGGTGGGGCTGATCCGGCCGTCGTGGTCGGTGTCGGTGGCGTCCTGGTCCTGGGCGGTGGGGATCTCCGCGCTGTCCACCAGGGCGGTGTCCTCGATCCGGTCGGGGAAGAGCCGCAGTTGGTCGAGCCGGTTGATCGAGAAGTTGCCGAGCGGGTGGGCCTGCGCGGTGGTGACGCCGGTGGTGAGGGCGAGGAGGAGCGTGGCCAGGAGGCAGAGCGCGGCCTGCTGCGGGCGGTTCACGGGAGTTCCTGACGGTGACGGACGGGGTTCCTGACGGACGAGGTTCCTGACGGACGGCTGGCGGGCAAGAGGGCGGTTCAGGGGTCACGGCGCGGACGCCGTCGCCAGCCCGGCGAGCAACTGCCGGGCCAGCGGGGCGTGGTAGGGCGAGAAGTGCGGGTTGAGGGCGAGCGCCTCCCGCAGGTCGTCGGCCGCTCCCGGCCGGCCGAGGGCGGCCTCGACCGCGCCCCGGTGGTAGGCGAAGAGCGGGTTGTGCCAGCCCGTGGCGGCCGCCTGGTGCAGCAGGTCGAGCGCCTCGTCGTCCTGCCCGGCGCGGTGCAGCGCCCAGCCGAGGGCGTCCGCGACCAGGACGCTGCGGCGCCGGTCCCACTCCCCGCGCAGCAGCCGCACCGCCGCCGCCGGGTCGCCGTAGTCGGCCTGATAGAGCATCAGCGCCGGGTCGACGGGCGCGTTGCCATCGCCGGCAGCCAGCAGTCGCACCTGGGCCGCGAGTGCGGACAACTGCCCGGCAGCGGCGCCGTCCTGCCGCTGGGAGAGCTCCAACTCGGCCAGCTCCAGCAGGAACTGGGGCAGCGGAGCGCGCGCCACCAGCCGCTGGTAGTCCGTCACCGCCTCGGCCACCCGGCCGCCGGCCGCCAGCACCCGGGCGTGCCCCGCCTGGGCGTAGTAGTCGTCGGGGGCGAGCGCCAGGGCGCGCTGGTAGTGGCCGTCCGCCTCGTCCAACCGGCCGTGGTCCCAGGCGAGGTCGCCGAGCCGGTGCTCGCAGAACGCGGTGTCGCCGGGTGTGCTCGCGCTGTCCAGCGCACGTCCGAGGGCGATCCGCGCCTCCTCCGCCCGCCCGTGGGTCTCCAGGTCGTAGGCGGCACGGGTGTAACCGGGCACGGTCGGCGCCAGATCGAGCAGGCGCTGGGTGGCGGCGGTGGCGGCCGGGTAGTCGCCGAGCTGGATCTCGGCGTCGGCCAGCACCAGGTAGCCGGTCGCCCGGTCGGGGGCCATCGCGGTCGCGCGCTGCCCGGCGTCCCGGGCGGCGGCGAACTCGTGGCGGGCGTTGGCGAGCATGCCGGTGCCGGTCAGCGCGCCGTAGTTGGCCTCCGGCTTGAGCGCCAGCGAGCGTCGGAACGCCTGATCGGCGTCGGCGAGGCGGTCCGCGTCCAGGGTGAGCCGGGCCTGGTCGAGGTCGGCCATCCCCAACTGCTCCCAGGCGTACGGGTCCGCGGGTCGATCGCGGACGGCCGACCGGGCGCTCTGGAGCCGGTCGACCGTGGGCTGCGGCTGCGGCTGCGGCTGCGGCTGCGGCACGGCGCCCGGGCCGGCCGTCGGCGGTGCGAGCGGGCCGCTCGGTCCGAGGGCGAGCAGGCCGACCGCGCACCCGAGCACGACCGCGGCCGCGCCCGCCGCCCGGCCCGCCGTGCGCCACCGGGAGGGGTGGCGCACGGTGAACAGGCGGCGAACGGGCCGCTGTTGGGGATCGTCGGAGGTCACGGCAGGGCGTGCGGCAGGTTGAGGTACGGGAAGCTGTCGGTGGCCGGCTTCGGCTGGAGGTCGAAGAGCGGCGACGGCAGCAGCCCGGCGGCGGACGGGCCGCCGGGCTCGCCCTCCAGCATCCGCAGCAGCGAGTTGTCGATCATGTCGTTGGGTCGGCGGCCGTTCGGGTAGCCCTGGAGGTCGCCGTCCAGCACCCCGAACCGGTTGGGATTGGCGCTCACCGGCGTGCCGAGGTTGAGCCGCAGCTCGTCGGCCCAAGCCAGCGCGCCCGGGTCGGCGTCGGCGTTCATCGCCTGGGTGTTGAGGTCGAAGCCGAACTTGGCGCCGTTGTTCTTGCCGATCCCGCCGAGGAACAGGGCGCGGATGTCGGCGCGCGGGGTGGGCGGGGCGGGGAAGTTGCCGGCGGCCGCGATCTTGTGCGGCGGGGCGGGGTCGAGCGCGGAGTCGAGGAACGCCTGGTCGTGCTGGTCCTGGTCGGCCGGGCGGCCGTTGAAGCGGTCCTCGGGGCCGCCCGGGGTGGCGATGCCGCCGAAGGTGCCCCAGAGCGCGAACATGATGTGCGGGTTGCCGAGCCGGCCGACCTGACGGTACGAGGCGTCCTGGGCGCGCAGGTCCTTGGTGAGGTCGGCGCCGGGGCGGGACATGGTGGCCCACACGCCGACCACCGGGTTGCGGCTGACGTCGCCCTTCAACGCCAGTTCGCTCTTGGGCACTTGCAGGATCAGGCTGCTGACGTTGACCGCCGCGAGCGGGTTGGCGGCCGGCAGGTAGCCCGGCACCGGGCCGGCCGTCCCGAGGATGAAGTAGCCGAAGACCCGGGAGTCGGCCTGGAAGGACTCCGCGGTCTGGGCGGCCACCGAGCGGCCGCCGCCGGGGAGCGCGGTGGTGGCCTGGTCGCGCAGCGTCCGGTAGTCGGGCATCAGGCCGCTGCTCTGCTGGGTGGGGGCGACCGGGGCGTCCCTGACCAGGACCTCGGGCGCCTGGCCGGCCCGGATCCGCTCCAGCGTGTAGTACTGGCGGAACAGCAGCGTGCTGTCGTTCAGCGAGCGGACCGGGCCGACGGCGATCGGACCGGCGCCGAACAGTCGCCGGTCCTCGGTGCGGAAGGTCCACCGGTAGGTGATGTCGGAGCCGCCGGTGCCGCGCCCGTCGAGGTGGATCTCGTAGCGGGCGCCGCCGGTGGCGAACGGGTAGTTGACCGGCGCCGGGGTGCTGCCGGGCAGCTGGGTCGGCTGGACGTCGGCGATGATGGTCGCCATGTCCGGGTTGTCCGGGCTGCTGAAGGCGTAGATGTCGGTGAAGTTGGCCTGCGGGTCGGCGATCACACCGGGCGCGTCGAAGTGGCCGCCGGCCTGGCTGGTGCCGAGGTAGGGGCCGGCCATCGCGGCGGTGGTGAGCAGCGCGGTGGCGGCGGCGAACGCGAGCCGTCTGGCGCGGCGGGCAGGGTGGCGGGGCATCGGCAACTCCAGGGCTGGGAGGGGGCGGTGCGGACTCGCCGCGCAGCACGAGGGACGGACGGGGCCTCGCCGGGAACCACTGCGGCGGGCTGTCCGTGACCACACCCTAGGGCCGCTGTGGATCATGGATTGGCCAGGTCGCGGGGGCGCCAGTCGAACGAGTGATGATCTTCACTCGGCCGAGTGAGACCGATAGCCGCGGCCGCGTCAGGTGCGCTAGAGATGGGCCTGCTTCGCCGACGAAGCATCAACTTCGCATGAAAACTGGAGAACTGACCATGCGTCTGTTCCACACGGTCGCCGCCCTCGCCCTGGCCGGCGCCCTGGCCCTGTCGGCCGCGCCGGCCAACGCCGGCGCCGCCGCGCTGCCGGGCGGCCCGGCGGCCCCGGCGGCCACCGCCGCGGAAAGCCCGAACGGTCCGGCCGCACCTGGCATCTACATCTCCCCGTGGGGCAGCGCCCACGTCCGGGTCAGCGCCGAGACCGCGGCCTGGCTGACCCGCAACGGCGTCAAGCTCGGCGCGATCGCGCCGTTCGTGCTGGACCCCGACGGCCTCGGCTTCGACATGCCGATCGGTTCCACGGCCGGCGACCACCTCGACTCCCAGGGGCGGATCTTCTACCCCGGCGGGATGACCCTCGACCAGGCGAGCAGCGGCACCCACGTCGAACTCGAGCCCACCTGGATCCGGATCGTGCCCCAGCCCGGCTACTCGGCCGGTGTGCGGGTCAACGGGCAGAAGGTCAGCGACGAGACGCTGCTCGCCTACACCACCCCCGCCGAGGTGCTCGCCAACGGCCGTCCCACCCTCACCGGCTTCAAGCTCGACCGGGTGCCGTTCCACATCACCCAGGAGACCGCCGCCCTGACCACGCAGTACTTCGGTGAGGGCCTGAAGGCGGATTCCATGTTCGGCACGCTGACCCCGCGCTTCGACTACGTGCCCAGCTAGCTTGATCTTTAACCTGTGCGGCGGGGGCGAGGGGTGTTGGACTTCTTCGTCTTCTTCGCTGCTGGCTTCGTCGTGCCTGTCTTGCGGGCTG
>NZ_JBGCCO010000028.1:0-121369 GCF_041262605.1 Kitasatospora sp. GAS1066B | reverse complement strand
AACCCCCCACCCATCCCCACCCGCTGACTACCCTGACCCGAAAACAACACCGCCAACCGACCACCCACCACACCAGACCCACCCACCACCACACCCGACCGCCGCCCCTCCACCAACGCCGACAACCCGTCGGCCAGTTGCCCGGAGTCCGCGGCGACGACCACGGCCCGGTGCTCGAACCGCGCCCGGGTGGTGGCCAGCGCGGCGGCCGCCGCCTGCGGGTTCCCGCCCTGCGCCACGGCGGAGAGCACCGGGCCGAGTTGGGCGGCGCGGTCGCGCAGCGCCTGCTCGCTCCGGGCCGAGAGCACCCAGGGCAGTGGCACGCCGGGCAGCGGCACGCCCGGCCCGCCCGGCTCGGTCGCTTCGGGCGCCGACTCCGGCTCGGCCGGGGCCTGTTCGAGGATCAGATGGGCATTGGTGCCACTGATCCCGAACGAGGACACCGCCGCCCGCCGCGGGTGATCGGTCTCCGGCCACGCGGTGGGCTCGGCCAGCAGCGCCACCGCTCCGCTCTGCCAGTCCACTTGGGTCGATGGCTGCTCGACGTGCAACGTCCTGGGCAGTACCCCGTGCCGCATCGCCTCGACCATCTTGATCACCCCGGCCACCCCCGCCGCCGCCTGGGTGTGCCCGATGTTGGACTTCACCGACCCCAGCCAGAGCGGCAGTTCGGCCGACCGGCCCTGACCGTAGGTCGCCAGCAGTGCCTGCGCCTCGATCGGGTCGCCCAGGCTCGTCCCGGTCCCGTGCGCCTCCACCGCGTCCACCTCACTCGCCGCGAGCCCCGCCCCGGCCAACGCCTGGCGGATCACCCGCTGCTGGGAGGGGCCGTTGGGCGCGGTGAGCCCGTTGCTCGCCCCGTCGGAGTTGACGGCGGAGCCGCGGACCACCGCGAGCACCCGGTGCCCGTTGCGGCGCGCGTCCGAGAGCCGCTCCAGCAGCACCATGCCCGCGCCTTCGGACCAGGCCGCACCGTCGGCGCCGTCCCCGAAGGACTTGCACCGCCCGTCCGGTGCCAGCCCGCGCTGCCGGCTGAACTCCACGAACACCGCGGGCGTGGCCATCACCGTCACCCCGCCCGCCACCGCCAGCGAGCACTCGCCACCGCGCAGCGCCTGCGCCGCCAGGTGGAGCGCGACCAGCGAGGAGGAGCAGGCGGTGTTGACCGTGACGGTGGGCCCCTCCAGGCCGAAGGTGTAGGCGATCCGCCCGGACGCGACGCTGCCGGCGCTGCCGGTGCCCAGGAAGCCTTCGTACTCGGCCGGTACGGGGTTGATCCGGGAGGCGTAGTCGTCGTACATCACGCCCACGAAGACGCCGGTCGTGCTGCCGCGCAGCGCCGCAGGATCGATCCCGGCCCGCTCCACCGCCTCCCAGGTGGTCTCAAGGAGCAGCCGCTGCTGCGGGTCGGTGGCCATCGCCTCGCGCGGGCTCATGCCGAAGAAGTCGGGATCGAACTCGGCGGCGTCGTACAGGAATCCGCCCTCGCGGGTGTAGACCTTGCCGGGCGTACCCGGGTCCGGGTCGTAGAGCGCGTCCAGATCCCAGCCCCGGTCGGCCGGGAACTCGCCGATCGCGTCCCGGCCGTCCGCCACCAGCTGCCAGAAGTCCTGCGGGGAGCGCACCCCACCGGGGAAGCGGCAGGCCATGCCGATGATCGCGATCGGTTCGGCGGGATCGAGGGCTGCCGCCCTCGACCCGTCGGCGGCCGCGGTGTCCGGCTCGGTGCCGCAGAGCAGCGGCAGCAGGTGGCCGGCGAGCGCCGCCACCGTGGGGTGGTCGAAGACCAGGGTGGCGGGCAGCGCCAGTCCGGTGGCGGCGCCCAGCCGGTTGCGCAGTTCCACGGCCGTCAGCGAGTCGAAACCGAGGTCCTTGAAGGCCCGGTCGGCGGCCACCGCGTCCGGCGTGTCGTGGCCGAGGACGGCGGCGACCTGGCCGCGGACCAGGTCGGCGAGGACCTGCGGGCGCTGGGCGGCCGGCCGGGCGCCCAGCCGCTCGGCCCAGCTCGAGCCCGTCGAGCCCGCCGGGCCGGCCGGGGTACGGGTGACTGGCAGCAGGCCGCGGACGACCGGCGGCAGCACGCCCTGCTCGACCAGCCGGCGCAGCACGCCCACGTCCACCCGGGCCGGGACCGTCACGGGCGCGCCGGACAGCAGCGCCGCGTCGAACAGCGCCAGCCCCTCGCTCGCCGACATCGGCACCAGGCCGCCGCGGGTCAGCCGGGAGCGGCCCCGGCTGCCCAGCTGCCGGGTCATGTCACTGTCCAGTTCCCACAGACCCCAGGCCAGCGCGGCGGCCGGCCGGCCGATCGCCCGCCGGTACAGCGCCAGCGCGTCGACGAAGGCGTTGCCGGCCGCGTAGTGCGCCTGGCCGGCGGAGCCGAGCACGCCGGCGGCGGATGAGAAGAGCACGAAGGCCGACAGGTCCGCGGTGGCGGTCAGTTCGTGCAGGTTCCAGGCGGCGTCGGCCTTGGGCCGCAGCACCCGGTCCAGCTGGTCCGGGGTCAGCGACTCCAGCACGCCGTCGTCGAGGACACCGGCGGCGTGCACCACGGCGGTCAGCGGGAACCGGTCCGGGATCCGGGCCAGCAGCACGGCCAGCGCCTCGCGGTCGGCGCAGTCGCAGGCCTCGACGGCCACCTCGGTGCCCGACTCGGCGAGTTCGGCGACCAGTTCGGCGGCGCCGGCCGCCTCGGCACCCCGGCGGCTGACCAGCAGCAGCCGCCGCACGCCGTGCGCGCCGGCCAGATGCCTGGCCAGCAGTGAGCCGATGGCGCCGGTGCCGCCGGTGACCAGCACCGTGCCGGTGCCGAAGTCGACCGGCCCCGCAGGCTGTTCACCGCCATCGGGGGCCGTCGCCAGCCGGCCCAGGCGCGGCACCAGGACGGCGCCCGCGCGCAGCGCGACCTGGGGTTCGAGGCAGCCCAGCGCGGCCGCCAGCGCCGCCCGGTCGTCCGGGTCGAGCTCCTGGCCGAGCTCCTGGGTGGGGTCCAGGTCGGCGTCCAGCAGGGTGAACCGGCCCGGGTGTTCGGCCTGAGCGCCACGGAGCAGGCCCCACAGGGCCGCGCCGACCAGGTCCGCCGGCTGCTCGCCGCGGACCGAGACCGCGCCCCGGGTCAGCACCACCAGCCGCGAGCCGGCGAACCTCGGCTCGCCGAGCCACCAGCGCAGCAGGTCGAGGGTCTCGCCGACGGCGGCCCGCACCCGCTCGCCGTCCGGCTGCCCGCCGCCGAGCCGGACCGCGACCACGGCGGGCGCCCCGGCCAGCGCGCGCAGCGCCGCCGCGCCGTCCACCACCACCGGCTCGGCGACGGCCGCACCGGCGGCCGCCGTGACCCAGTCCAGCCCCAGCAGCGAGCGGGAGGTGTCCCGCAGTCCGGCGGCCGGCAGTGCCCGGGTCCGCAGCGCCTCGACGGTGGCGACGGGCGCGCCGGTGGCGTCGGCGAGGTCGAGCGTGACGGCGTCCTCGCCGCGCGGCACCAGTCGCACCCGCAGCGCGGCCGGCCCGCCGGCGTGCAGGGTCACCCCGCTCCACTCGAACGGCAGCCGCACCTGGCGCGCGTTCGCCGCCAGCGCCTCCACCGCCAGCACGTGCAGCGCCGCGTCCAGCAGTGCGGGGTGCACGGCGAAGCCCGCGGCCTCGGTCGGCTCGAGCGGCGGCGCGATCTCCGCGAACAGCTCCTCGCCCCGCCGCCAGGCCGCCCGCAGGCCCTGGAACGCCGGACCGTACGCCAACCCCCGGTCGGCGAGCAGCTCGTAGGGGTCCAGCAGCTCGACGGGCCGCGCGTCCGCCGGTGGCCAGTTGTCCAGCCGGGCCGGCGGCCGCTCGGCGATCGGCGGCGTGAGCAGGCCGTCCGCGTGGCAGGTCCACGGGAGATCCGCGCTGTCCGGATCCGCGCTGGCCGGATCCGCGCTGGCCGCGCCGCCACGGGCGTTGATCGTCACGGTCCGCCCGCCGCCCGGGCCCGGTGCGCCGACGGCCACCTGTACGGCCACGCCGCCCTCGGCCGGCAGCTCCAGCGGGGCCCGCAGCGTCAGGTCGGCGATCCGCTCGCAGCCGGTGTGCCGGCCTGCCTGGAGGGCGAGTTCGGCGAAGGCCGTGCCGGGGAAGAGCACCTGGCCGGCCACCGCGTGGTCGGCCAGCCAGGGGTGGGTGCGCAGCGACAGCCGCCCGGTCAGCACCAGCCCGCCGTCGGCGAGTTCGATCGCGGCGCCGAACAGCGGGTGGGCGACGGCGGCTTGGCCGAGCGCGAACGCGTCGCTGGGCGCCTGGGTGTCCTCCAGCCAGAAGCGCTCGCCCTGGAACGGGTAGGTGGGCAGCGCGATCGGCGGTCCGGGCCGCTCGCCGAAGGTCGCGGTCCAGTCCAACTGCACTCCCCGGGTGTGCAGTTCGGCCATCGCGGTGGCCAGGCGGGACAGGCCACCGTGGTTGCGCCGCAGGGTCCCCACCGCGACGCCCCGCACCCCGGCCGACTCCAGCGTCTCCTGGACCGCCGCGGTCAGCACCGGGTGCGGGCTGACCTCGATGAACGTGGTGCAGCCGCCGGCCGACAGGGCCCGCACCGCCTCCTCGAAGCGGACGGTGCCGCGCAGGTTGCGGTACCAGTAGTCGGCGTCGAGCTCGGTGGTGTCCGCCACCGGCGCGCCGGTGAGCGTGGAGCAGAACGGGATCAGCGCCTGTCGCGGCGTCAGCACTCCGATCAGCTCGGCGAGTTCGTCCTTGAGCGCCTCGACGTGCGGGGTGTGCGAGGCGTAGTCGACCGGGATCCGACGGGCCCGCAGCTCGGCCTGCTCGCAGTGCGCCATGAGTTCGTCGAGCGCCGCCGCCGCGCCCGCCACGATGGTCGTGCCGGGGCCGTTGACGGCGGCGACGTGGATCCGCTCCGTCCAGGGCGCGATCAGCTCGCGGGCCGCCGGCTCCGGCAGCGGCACCGAGACCATGCCGCCGGTCCCGGCCAGCGCGGCCAGCGCCCGGCTGCGCCGCGCCACCACCTTGGCCGCGTCCTCCAGGCTGAGCGCCCCGGCGACGCAGGCGGCGGCGATCTCGCCCTGGGAGTGGCCGATCACGGCCGCGGGCGTGACGCCGCGCGAGCGCCACAGCGCGGCCAGCGACACCATCACCGCGAACAGCGCGGGCTGCACCACATCGACCCGCTCCAGCGAGGCGGCACCGGGCTCCTCGCGCAGCACCGCCAGCAGCGACCAGTCGGTGTGCGGGGCGAGGGCCGCCGCGCACTCCCGGATCCGCTCGGCGAACACCTCGGAGGTGTCCAGCAGTTCGGCGGCCATCCGCGGCCACTGCGAGCCCTGGCCGGGGAAGACGAAGACGGTCTTCCCGGTCGGCCCGGCGGCCCCCTCGACCAGGTTCGCGGCCGGACGGTCCTCGGCCAGCGCCCGGATCCCGTCCAGGAAGCCGTCGCGATCGGCCGCCACCACCGCGGCCCGGTGCTCGAAGGAACTCCGGGTGGTAGCCAGGGCGTGGCCCAACTCGGCGACGCCGAGCTCTGGTTCGGCGCTCACGAAGGCGTGCAGCCGGGCCGCCTGGGCGCGCAGCGCGGCGGGCGTCCGGGCCGACAGCATCAGCGGGAGCGGCTGCGCGTCGGGCGCGGGACCCCCAGCCCTCTGCTCCGCCGGCTCGTCGACCGGTGCTTCGGCGAGGATGACGTGCGCGTTGGTGCCGCTCATGCCGAACGAGGAGACGGCCGCGTGGCGTGGCCGGCCGCGCTCCGGCCAGTCGGCGGCCTCGGCGAGCAGCGAGACGGCGCCTGCCGCCCAGTCGACGTGCCCGGAGGGCCGGTCCAGGTGCAGCGTCCTGGGCAGCGTCCGGTGCCGGATCGCCTCGACCATCTTGATCACCCCGGCCACCCCCGCGGCGGCCTGGGTGTGCCCGATGTTGGACTTGATCGAGCCCAGGTACAGCGGCGCGTCCGCGGGCCGGTCGCGGCCGTAGGTGGCGAGCAGCGCCCGCGCCTCGATCGGGTCGCCGAGGGTGGTGCCGGTGCCGTGCCCTTCGACCACGTCCACCTCGGCCGGGGCGAGCCGGGCGTTGGCCAGCGCCTGGCGGATCACCCGTTCCTGGGACGGCCCGTTGGGCGCGGTGAGCCCGTTGCTCGCGCCGTCCTGGTTCACCGCGCTGCCGCGGACCACGGCCAGCACCCGGTGCCCGTTGCGCCGCGCGTCCGAGAGCCGCTCCAGCAGCAGCATGCCCACGCCCTCGCCCCAGGCGGTGCCGTTCGCGCCGTCGGCGTACGACCGGCAGCGCCCGTCGGGAGCCAGCCCGCGCTGCCGGCTGAACTCGACGAACGCGGTGGGCGCCGCCATGACGGTGGCACCGCCGGCCAGCGCCAGGTCGCACTCGCCCTGACGCAGCGCCTGGCCGGCCAGGTGCAGGGCGACCAGCGAGGAGGAGCAGGCGGTGTCGACCGTGATCGCCGGGCCCTCCAGGCCGAAGCTGTAGGCGATCCGTCCGGAGGCGACGCTGGTCGTGTTGCCGCTGGCCAGGTAGCCCTCCAGGTCGGCGGGCTTGTGCTGGACGCGCGAGACGTAGTCGTTGTAGAAGACGCCCGCGAAGACGCCGGTGTTGCTGCCGCGCAGCGAGCCGGGTTCGATCCCCGACCGCTCCAGCGCCTCCCAGGAGACCTCCAGCAGCAGCCGCTGCTGCGGGTCGGTGGCCAGCGCCTCGCGCCGGTTGACCCCGAAGAACGCGCTGTCGAACAGGTCCGCGTCGTGCAGGAATCCGCCACTGCGGACGTAACTCTTGCCCGGCTGGTCGGGCGTGGGGTCGTAGAGGCCCTCGAGATCCCAGCCGCGGTTCGTCGGGAACGCGCCGATGGCATCGGTGCCGCTCGCCACGAGCCGCCACAGGTCCTCGGGAGAGCGGACGTCACCCGGGAACCGGCAGGCCATCGCGATGATCGCGATGGGCTCGTCCTCGGCCGACTCGGCCTCCTCCAGCCGCTGCCTGGTCCGGTGCAGTTCGGCGGTGACCCACTTCAGATAATCGGTGAGCTTCTGTTCGTTCGTCATCGTGGCTCGGCTTCCTGCGAGTTTCCGGCGAGCGGGCAACGGACGCGGCTGGCAATGCTGACCGGTAATCGTCGACCGGGTTCTTAAAGCAGGCCTAAACGCACTCCTGATCCGGCACGGTCCCGAATCCGCGCTCCGGGCCGTCGGCGCCGGATCCGCCGAAGCGTCCGGTATCCACCGGTTCATCCCGCCGCACCCGGAACGGCTTTGGGCCGGCTTCAGCCGGCGGACAATACTGGTGAGACGGTTTCGGCGGCGATCGAGCCCGGTCACCGCCGCAGGGAGGCTCCTTGACCCACGAAGGAAGCCGCGCCTAGCATCTAAACCGGTCATAAGGCAACGCTCAGCTTTGACGGGGGATCATGAGTCGTCCCGGGGGCCCTTCACCAACCGTGGATCTGTTACGGCAGCTGCACCTTTGCCGAACCTTCGCAGAATTTTCGCCCGGGCAGCCGGAATCCACCGACGCACTTTGTCAGCCCATGACGTTGCCAGGCCGGCGAAGCCGGACGAACACCCGTTCGCAGACGGCCGGTAGCGCATCGCCGGCCACTCGGGCGTCGTCCGTCACGGCGGCGAACACCGGCACGCACCCGGCCGCGAAGGTGCGCTCCGATGCCTAGGGCCGCCGCACGGATCGAGGCCTCCCGGCGACCGGCCGTCCGCCGCACGGAGTTGCGCTCCGTCCAGTCGGCCCTGGAGCGGTTACGCCACGGCGACGGCGGCATCATCGAGATCTCGGGGGACCCGGGCTCGGGCAAGACCCGGCTGCTCGCCGAGGCGAAGCGCGCGGCCGAGGAGCTCGGCCTGGCCACGCTGAGCGGCTGTTGCGCCGAGGCGGAGGAGCAGACGCCGCTCAGCGCCTTCGCCCCGATCGTCGGCAGCCGCCTGATGGCCGAGGCCATGCGCGACCCGGCCGCACTCCCCATCGGCCCGTTCCCGCTGGCCGCCACCGCCGCACCGCAGCCCGCGCGGCCCCGGCCGAACGCCATCCCCGAACCCTTCGACACCCGACTGCGCGCCCGCCTGCTGCTGGCCCGCTGCGCCCGCGACGGGCTGGTCCTGCTCCTCGACGACTTCCACTGGGCCGACACCTGCTCGGTCGACGTGGTCGAACACTTCATCCGCAGCCCGCTCGACGCGCCGCTCCTGCTGATCCTCGCCCACCGTCCGCGCCAGAGCGCCCCGCGGATGCGCGCCGCGCTGGCCCACGGCATCGAGATGGGCACGGTCGAACACCTCCGGCTCGGCCTCCTGACGCTGCATCAGTCCGCCGAGATCCTGGACCTGCCGGCCGACCACCCGCAGTTGCACCGGCTGCACCGGGTGAGCACCGGCAACCCGTTCTACCTGCTGGCCCTGGCCGACCACCGGACCTGCGCGGCACCGCCGACCGATGGGGCCAGCGGTCCACCCGCCTGCTCGCCCGCCCCCGCGCCCGGCGACTGTGCGGCCCGGCTCACCGCCGACCAGACGCCGCTGATCATCGGCGAGCTGGCCTCGCTGGGAGCCGGGGAGATCGCGGTGCTGTCGGCCGGCGCCATTCTCGGCGACGGCTTCGACTGGGCCACCCTGTCCACCGTCGCAGACCTGCCGCTGGACGAGACCGCCCGCGCGATCGACCGGCTCGCCGGCAAGGACCTGCTCCAACACTCGAGCTGTGGAAGTCGGCTGACGCTCCGTCACCCAGCTCTGGGCACCCTGTTGCGCGAGGACATGACATCGTCCTGGCGGGCCGGCGCGCACCGCCGGGCGCTGCGACTGCTGGTCCGGCGCGGGGCGCCGGCCGCCGAACTGGCCGACCACCTCGAGTTCCTGCTGGACACGATCGGCCTCGACGACCTCGACGTCCTGGAGCGCGCGGCGCGCGACGCGCTGTGGTCGGCGCCGAACCTCTCCATCCGCTGGGCCAAGGCGGCGCTGCGCATCCTGCGGGAGCCGACCGATCCGGACCGGCACTACCTGCGGCTGACCCAGACGCTCGGCTACGCCCTGGCCTTCTCCGGTCAACTCACCGAGAGCAGCCACCTGTTCCGGAAGATCCGGCCGCTGTTGCGAACCGTGCCGGCCCGGGTCCGGCTGCCCACCGTGGCGCTGCACGCGATGGTCGAGAGCCTGCTCGACCACCGCGCCGAGGCGACCACGCTGCTCGCCGAGGAACTGGCCGCCCTGCCGCCACGGCCGCCGGTCGAGGCGGTCGGACTGCACGTCGTCCAGGGGCTGGTGGGCCTGCTGGCCGGCCGGGCCCCCGAACCCGCCCAGGTCCAGGCGGCCGTGCGGATCGCCGCCCAGCACCACGACTGGCTCGCCGAAGGGGGCACGCTGGCGCTGCGCGGCCTGGCCGAGGCCATGGCGGGCGAGGTCGAGGTCGCCGGGCAGAGCCTGTCGTGCAGTGCCGCGCTGCTCGACGGCTTCTCCGACCAGCGCCTGCGCGACCACCCGGAGTACCTCGCCCTGCTGGGGCGCGCCGAGTTGTTCATCGGGCGGTTCAAAGCGGCCAGGCGGCACTTCGAGCGTGGCGTGGTGCTGCTGCGCTCCCCCGGGCACCAGTACCTGCTCCCGGTCATGCTCATCGGTCTGGCGAGCAGTTGCCTGCGCACCGGTCCGCTGGAGCAGGTCCGCAAGGCGGTGGACGAGGCCCAGGAGATCAGCCTGCGGATCGGCGCCAACCGGCTGTACGGCAGCACCCTGGCCCTGCGGTCGATCGAGCGTGGCTGGGCCGGTCCTGACGGCAGCCGGGCCGCGCTGCGGATCGCCGAGCAGGCCGTCAAGGCCGCGCCGCCGAACTCCGACCGCTGGGGCCTGGAGAGCGCTCTGGTGCTGGCCCGCGCCGCCCGCCTGGACGGCGATCCGCAGCGCTGCGTCAGCACGCTGCTCGACGCGTTCGGCGGCCCCGAACTGCCCGAGCTGCTCGCCGTGCTGCGCCCGTCGTGCTTCGAGCTGCTCGCGGCCGCCGCCGTCGAGTCCGGCCAGAACGCCAACCAGTGGGCAGTCGCGGCGCGGGCCGCCGCCGCCGCCCTGCCGGGGCCGTCCTGGGCCTCCTACGCCCTCGCGGCCCAGGCGCACGGCGCGCGCGGCTCGGGCCACCTCCCCTGTGCCGCACAGCTCTACCAGGAGGCCGCCGGCGGCTTCGGTCAGGCCGAGCTGATCGGTGACCAGGCGCGGATGCTGGCGCTCGGTGCGGCCTGCCTGGCCGCCGCCGGGCAGGCAGGCCAGGCCGACAGCCTGACCGCGGCGGCCGACCGCTCGGCGCTGCGCTACGGCACCAAGGCGATCGTCGTGGCCGCTGCGGTGGTCGAGCAGCCCGCCCGACCACCGCAGCGGCCACCGGCCGCGCCGCCGGAGCAGCCGCCACGCGAGCTGCTGTCGCCGCTCACCAAACGCGAGCGCGAGGTCGCGGGCCTGGCGAGCACCGCCATCCGCACCCGGGACATCGCCAAGGCGCTGGGGCTCAGCCCGAAGACGGTGGACGTCCACCTGACCCGGATCTACCGCAAGCTCAATGTCAACTCGCGGCTCGAACTGGTACGAAGAATGGGCGAGTTGGAGTGATCAGCGAGGTCCGTGGGAGTCGTGGGAGCGGTTCTGGCCGCGCGCGCTCAGCAACCGCAGCACGGCGCCCAACGCGGCGGTCCGCGGGCCGCGCACGCCGTGCATCCGCAGCACGGAGAGCAGCGCCCACAGCCGGGTCTCGGCGACGTGCCGGGGTGCGCCGTGCACGTCGTCATGCTCGACCAGTCGCAGCCGGCGGGCGTGGTCGCGCAGCAGCCGGACGTCCGCCGCCGGGATGATCTCGTCGCGGCGGCTCGCGCTGTAGGCGATCGGGATGTCCAGGTCGGCGATCAGCGCGGGTTCGAGCGCCCACGGCGCCAGCAGCTCGGGCAGTTCGTCGACCCTGGCGCCGGTGAGGTGGGCCAGCGTGTCCGCGGTGATCCGGGGCAGCCGCGCCAGCCAGTCGGCGTCCGTGAAGAACGCCTTGACCGGGGCGCCGGCCGTCACCACGCCGCGGATCCGTTTGTCCTCGGCAGCCGCCCGCAGCGCCAACTGGCCGCTGAAGCTGAGCGTGACGGTGTACACCGTGTCCACCTCGGCCCGGTCGGCGACCGCGTCGATGATCCGCGGCAGCAGTTGCCAGCTGTCGCCGTCGAAGCGCAGCGGGTTCTCGCCCACCCCGGGCAGCTCCAGGACCACGCCGGCCATCCCGAACCGGTCCAGGGCGCCGAGCGCCGGGGCCCACTGCTCCTTGCCGCTGACGATACCGCCGCACAGCAGCACCAGCGGACGCGGCCGTTCGGCGGACAGCCCGCTCGCCCAGCAGGCCACCCGCCCGCCCGGCAGCGCCACTTCCAGCCGCTCGAGGGACCGACCGGCCGCCCAGCCGGCGAAGGACTCCAGCGAACGCCGGTGCGCGAGCGCCCGGGCCGGCCCGTCCACGTAGGGGAAGCGCGCCATGTTGTAGTGTCGCAAGGCCGCCAGCAGCCGGCCGCGTTCGCGCAGCGCGTCGCCGTGCCGCGTCCACTCGGTGCCCCACGAGCCCGGCCGGCCGTCCTCGTCGGTGCTGATGCCGGCCAGGATCCGCTCGCAGTGCGCGATGCGCTGGGCGCGGGCGTGGGTCTGCGCGAAGTGCTTCAACTCCCCGACGTCGTTCACGCGCTGCCCCGGCCTGACGGCTCCTCGGCGAGCCCGCCGGCGACCGCTGCAACGGTCCGCCCGGTGGCCAGCGGCGGCGCCGCCGACGGCTGCTGCGGCTGCGGCTGCGGCTGCGGCTGCGGCTGCGGCTGGGCGAAGTCCTGCAGCCCGTCCCGAAGTTCCGTCAGGACGTCCGCGGCCTCGGCACCGTCGATCACCCGGTGGTCGAAGGCCAGGCTGAGCCGCAGCACCGGCGCGATGGCGAGCTGTCCGTCCCGGACCACCGGCCGGTCGACGACCCGGCCGACGCCGAGGGTGACCGTGGTGCCGCCCACCGAGTGGAAACCGTCCACCGCGCGGTGCCCGAGCGAGCTGACCGCGACCGTGCCCATCCGGCGCCGCCGACCGCCCAGCGGGCGGATCCCGGCGTTGAAGGCGGCCGCGCCGAGCGGCCACGGCAGCCGCTGCAGCGCCCGGGTCGGGGCGAACTCGGGCATCGTCTGCGGATCGCCGTCCCGGTAGTGGTCCACCTGGGCCTGGATCTGCGCCAGGGTGGCGGCCTGGACGCCGGGCAGCAGCGCCGACAGCACGACCCGGCGCCCGTCGAGCGTCTTGTCGAGAGCCAGTTTGGCGTCCACCGAGTCGTAACGGGCGAGCCGCGGGCGCAGGCGGCCGCGCAGGGCGGCGTTGGCGTCCGGGTGCGCGGCGAGCACCCGGCCCGTGGTGTGCAGCAGATAGCTGACCCACGAGTAGTGCAGCCCGGCTTCGGCGGCGGCCGCCCGGTGCGCGCGGACCGCCGTCAGGTCCACCTCGGTGTCCAGGTAGACCGGTGCGAAGTCCCGCGCGTACTCCAGGAAGCGCAGGGTGTGCCGGCGCTGCCGGGGCAGCGGCTCGATCCTGGTCACGCCGGCACCGCCAGCCGGTAGAGCGAGCCGAGGCTCTGCGCCTGGAGGACGTCCGGGAAGGAGATCGTCCGGCCGGTCTCCCGTTCCAGGACGGTGACCAGTCGCAGCATGTGCAGCGAGTCCCAGCCCGGTACCTGGTCGAACCCGAGCTCCAGGTCGGCGCGGGTCACCGGCAGGCCGATCTCGTCCCGGATCAGGACCACGAAGTCCTCGGCGCTGTTCACGATCGCATCCCTTCGAAGTTCTCGGTGAGCCGCAGGTTCGCGGGGGTCTCGGCGATCTCGGTCAGCTCGTGGCGGAAGACGGTCGCGCCGTCGCGCTCGGCGGCATCGGCATCGCGGTCGGCGATCTCGACGAAGCCGTTGCGCGGGTAGAACGCCTTGACCTTGGCGTTCTTGGCCGTGGGCCGGTAGCCGGCCTCGACGGCCCGCACGCCGCTGTCCCGTGCGTGCCGCAACACCGCCGCCAGGCAGGCGCCCTCGATCCCCCGCGAGAACACCCGGCAGCTGAGCAGGAAGTTGTCCAGGTACCCGGTGTCGCCCTCGCGCCGGTAGAAGACCGCGCCGACCAGGCCGTTGTCGCCGAACCGGTCCGCGGCCTGGATGGCGAGCACCAGGTGGTCCCGGCTGCCGGCGAGCCGGCTGACGTCCGCCGCCTGCAGTCGGGTCGTCGTCAGGTTGAACTGGTTGGTGCGCAGCGTGAGTTGCGAGACGCGGGCGATCTGCTCGGCGGTCACCGTGCCCAGCCGCACCTCGATCCGCAGTTCGCGCAGGTAGTCCTCGATGCTGGAGAAGCTGGTGAGGAAGTCCTGACGGGCCAGCTCCTCGCGGTACTTGACGGTCCGTCCGCGATCCTCGCCGGTCAGCTCGCGCACGGCGAACCAGCCGTCCCGCAGCACCGCCCCGACGTGCTGCGCCGGGTCCTGACCGAGCTGGACCACCGCGACCTCGGGCAACTCCCGGCGCACCAGGCCGCACTCGTACGGGCTGTCGTCGACGAAGACGAAGCTGTCCGTACCGAGATTGAGCGCTTGGGCGAGCGCCTTGATGTTGTCGTGCTTGGGCTGCCAGTTGGCGATCACCCGGACGAAGTCCTCCTCGCGCAGCACCATGTCGGGGTGCTCGCGCAACACCTGACGGACCGGTTCGAGGTCGTTCTTGCTCACTGCCGCCAGCAGCACACCCTGCGAGCCGAGTTGCTTGACGACCTGCTGGAACCGGTGGAAGGCCTCGCCGCGGTAGCCGTCCGCGACCTCGATGCCCTCCGCGCCGTCGTCACCGAGGATGCCGCCCCACAGGGTGCCGTCCAGGTCGAGCAGCAGGCACTTCCTGGTCCGCCCGGCCACCTCGCGGGCAACCGCGCCCACCTCGCGGGCGTAGCCGGCCAGCAGCTGCGGTGACAGGTGGGCCTTGGCGTAGACGCTCATCCGAGGGTCACGGGCGGGAACACCATCGGCCAGGATCGGGTCGAGATCGACGACCAGCAGACCGGGGTGCCGCTCGCCCAGCCGCAGCAGCCGGGCCGCCGCCTCGTGCCAGACGGCGGCCAGCTGCGCGCGGGACCGGTCGGCCACCAGCTGCGCGGTCGTCTCCCGCAGCAGCGGAAGGGTGTTGACCACCAGCGTCTTTCCGCCGGCCTGCTCGAAGGAGGTGGCCAGCCGGTCGACCAACGCCACCTTGGCGGCCAGCACCCGTTCGGCATCGGCCGGGCTCCAGGGCACCGGTAGCTCGTCCAGCACCACGAAGGGGTCCAGCAGGCAGAGCGCGAGGTCGGGCGCGAAGCGGTACAGCTCGCTGTCCGGATCGGTCAGGTCGAAGACGTAGCTGTCGAAGTCGGCCAACTGCGGGCGCAACAGCAGGCCGTGCCGGGCCAGCTCCGCCGTGAGCGCGGGCACCAGGGCGGCGAGCGTGCCGTGCCCGGTGATCGCGATGCGCACCACGGGCTGCGCCGGATGGTGGGCCAGGACCTCGTCGACGTCGAGCCTGGCGAGCAACTGCCCGAACCTGGGCAGCAGTTCGTCCGGCACCTCGTGCAACAGCCCTTGCACCAAGTGGTATTCGGCGGCGAGCCGGCCCTCCCGGTTCAACCGGCCGAGGGTGTCCTGGGCCGTGGTCGCGAGTTCGGTGTCGGTCATCGCCTCAGGCCGCTTCCAGCACGAATCCGGACTTGATCCACTTACTGGACTCCACCGCGACGGCCACCGCCCGCTGCCCGGACGACATCCTGGACAGCATCCGCTCCAACTGGAAGAAGGGCAGCGCGTTCGCGGTGTTGCCGGTCTCGCCCACGCAGCTCACCTCCTCGGCCCGCGGCAGCGCGAGGTGCTTCACGATCCGGTCCGTCATCCGGACCGACAGCTGCGGCGGCAACAGGTAGTCGAGGTCCGCCGGCTGCCACCCCTGGGCCTCGATGAGCTCGGTCAACGCCTGCGCGGCGAGCGTCGGCACGTGCTCCTCGATCGCCTTGAAGTCCTCGTGCAGTGCGGGCCGTTGCTCGTGCCGGTCGCCCATCCCGAACCACTCCACGATCTGCCCCGGCGCCCGGCCACGACCGACGAACCGGACCAGCACCCGGCGCAGCAGCACGCTGCCGGGTGCCGGGTCCGCGGTGAGCACCAGGGCACCCGCGCCGTCCCCGAAGAGCACGGTGTTCACCAACTCCCCCGGGGACAGGGTCTCGAACTCGACACCGAGGTCCACGTGTTTGGCGCAGACGTCCCCGCCGAGCACCAGCGCGGTGCGGTGCCGACCGGTCAACAGCATCTGGTGGGCGACGTCCAGGGCCTGCATCGCCCCCGTGCAGCCCGACTGCAGCTGGTAGGTGGCGACGCCGTCGATCCCCAGCCGGTCCGCCACCACGTTGACGGTGGTCGGCAGCAACGAGTCCGGCATCGAGGTGCCCATCACCACCAGGTCGACCTCGCCCGGCGCGACGCCCGCCGCCGACAACGCCTTGCGACCGGCCGTCTCCGCCAGGTCGGCGAGGCTGAACCGCACCTCGCCGGTCTCCAGGTCCATCGCGAGATGCCGGGTACTGGTACCGATGAAGGTGTCCACCCAGCTCTCGAACGTTCCGCCGGCCCGGAGCGTGCGGCCCAGCGTGGCATTGTCGATCGGCGGGCCCGGAAGCGCGGTGGCGACGGCGGCGACACCGATGTCAGAGGCGGCCATTGTGCTCCTTTCAGGAGTCTCCACGGGCCGGACGAGATCCGCAGCCGACCGGAGACGGCGTCTGAGCGGGATCCGCGGCACCCGTCGTGTGCGGCCATCGTGCGGACGGTACGCAAAGCGGCCCTAAAGCCGCTCTGCGCACGCGACCGCCGCCCGCCGGACGGCCGGCCGACCTGCGCTCAGCCGGACATCCGGACGAGGCTGCTGCCGAGGTCGTCCTCGGCGGCCAGGATCGTCTGGTGCAGGTCGCGCAGCTGCCGGCAGGGTTCGATCCCCAGGTCACGACGGAGCACCTCGCGCGCCCGCCGGTAGACCTGGAGCGCGTCCCCGCGCCGCCCCACCCGGTACAACGCCGCCATCAACCCCTGGTAGAACGCCTCGTGCAGCGGGTGTTCGAGGATCAACGAGTAGAGCAACCCGATGAGTTCGTGGTCCCGACCGAGCGCCAGGTTCGAGGTGACGTTCAACTCGACGCACTCCAGCTGAAGTTCCTCCAGCCAGGTGGCGAACCCGCTGACGATCCGCCCCTCCTTCAGCCCGCCGAGCGCCGGGCCGCGCCACAGCGCCAGGGCCTGGTCGAAACAGCCGACGGCCTGCTCGTAGCGCTGCGCGCGGGCGTGGCCGCGCCCCTGGATGGTGAGCCGCTGGAAGATCTGGAAGTCCAGCTCGTCCTCGCCCAGTTCCAGCAGGTACCCGGACGATCGGGTGACGATCGGACTGCGCTCGCGATCCCGACACGGCAGGAAACCACGCAGTTGTGAAATGTAGACGTGCAGTGCCGCCGTGGACCGGCTCGGCGGCTTGTCCCCCCACAACTCGTCGACCAGTTGATCCTTCGTGACCACCTGACCGGCCCTGATCAGCAGTGTTGCCAGGAGAATCTCCTTCTTCCTGGCACTCAGCGCATGAACCCCGCCATCCCCCATGACACGCAACGAGCCCAGGAGTTCGTATCGCACTTTCCCCCCTTGAAACCGTGCACTAACACCCGAGTAACATACGGCGAAACAAGCCGCTTGAATGCGTCGCAATCACGCTTTAGCAGCCTGCAAGAGCCGCGGGGTCGGCAGCAATAGGGGAAACTACCTACGGTTCGACAGCCGGACGGCCACGCTCCGGCCAGGCGTTGACGAAGCCGCCGAACCTGTGACACAGAGCACATGACGTCCGCCGCCCCGCCCGCTCCCAGTCAAGAACGGGGTTAGCACTCCTTAAGCAGCGGCGCCGACGCTGCCAGGCGACCACCTCGGGCGCACCGCGACCTCCGCGACCGGGCCGGCGCCGAGTTGGGGAGGGAACCCACCACATGCCTTGCCGCCACCGGGCGCGGCGCATCGCCCGCCTCCTGCTCGCCGCCCTGCAGCCACTCGCGATCCACTGGGGCTGCTGGACCCCCCTGCCGCCGCCGAACCTCCCTCGCCGCGGCACCTCGCCCCTGCACCCCGAGGAACTGCGCCCCGACCTCCCGCTGACCCCCACCGAACGCGCCCTCAATCATCAACTGCGCCACCTGGACCGCTGACGCCCCGTCACCACGGCGGCCCGTCCCAGGCGCTCAGGGCACGCAGGGGCGGGTCTCGGTCCAGTCGACCAGCAGGCGGCGCTCGGCGAAGAACCACCCGCCGTCCCGCTTGACGAATTCGTCGAGGTAGCGGATGGACGCGATCATGATGGTGCGCTCGGCGTCCGCGCCGGACGAGATGTGGTGGGCCAGGCAGTAGCTCTCGCCGCTCGCCCGATCGCCGTCGAGGGAGACCGTGCTCTGGCCGTTGAAGTGGGTCGTGGCCCGGTAGGAGTTGAGGTTGTCGAACACCGGGGCGAGAGCTTCCCGCCCGTGCAGTTCCTGGGTCGGCTCGGCCGCGGTGGCGTCCAGGTGGACCAGGAACCGGGTGTCTTCGGTGAACAGGGCCATCTGACCCTTGGCATCCCGGCGGTCGGCGCAGTGCGCGTAGGCGTCGATCAGCTCGCGGATGGCCAGCCGGTCGGCGGCCTCCTGTGCTGAGATCGAGCTGTGAGCGGACATGCCTGCTCCCATCATGGTTGAACCTTCAAGCCAAGTTCTCAGGCCAGGCCGAGCCGGGCGGCGATCACGGAGCCCTCCGCGTAGCAGTCGAAGCGCTTGATCCTGCCGTCCACCAACTCGAACACGTCACAGCAGGGGGCGTCCATGCGCTTGCCGGTCGGCGGGACGGTGCCCGAGGGCAGCTCCAGCGGGCCGAGGTGGGTACCCTGCAGCCGCAGCTGCACGATGACCATGTTGTCGACCGCATAGAACTGGCCGAGCTCCCGGTGCATGTCGGGGAACGCCTTCGCGTAGACCTCGACCGTCCTACCCAGCTCCTCCGCGCCGCGATAGGTGTGCGGGATGGACTCGTCCGTGAAGGTCCCGTCCTCGGTGAAGGCCGCGACCCACGCGGCGACATCCTTGTCCTCGGCGGCCTGGTAGGCGTCACGAATGATCTTCTCGTTGTCCAGTGACATCTCGGTTCTCCTGGTTCGTGCGGTCGGCACCGCTTGCCAATGGAGGCACCTGCCCTCTCAATCACTTTAATGCTCAAGTCATGAGAACGCGCAAGAGCAATACGCCGATTGCCACGTGCACAAGGTGAACGACTCGCAGGATGCGCTCAGCGCGCGGGCGAGTCGATGCGCCGCAGGATGCGCTCGGCGTCCTGGCCGAGCCGGCGCAGGCGCTCGCCGGACAGGTTGTCCACCACGAGGTGGCGTACGTAGGCCACGTGGCCGGGCGCGGCCGACTCGAGCTTGCTCATGCCGGCGGGCAGCAGGATGGCATTGGTGAAGCGCCCGTCGACCGGATCCGCTTCGCGCCGGACGTAGCCCCGGCGCTCGAGCCGCTTCACCAGGTGCGACAAGCGGGACAGCGACGAGCTGGTGTGCTCGGCCAGCACGCTCATCCGCAGGCTCCGCTCAGGAGCCTCGGACAACATCGCCAGGGTCATGTACTCGACCATGCTCAGATCCGCATCACGCAGCAACTGTGCGTCGATGGCCCACGGAAGCCGGGTGATCAGGCGGACCACCGACATCCATGACGCCAGTTCGGCGGACGTGAGCCACAAGTCGGCGTGCTCGTCCGCCTGCGGCGACGGCTCGGGCGTGGTCATCCTGCGAGGCTATCAGCGCGGCGCGGCGCGGGCGCGGCGCCTCGGAACGCACCGCCTCAGGACCCGCTCCGCAGCCTGTGCTCGATGTGCGGCGGGGTGACGAGGGTCCGGTCGGCGATGGCCTCGACGAAGGCGGCCGTGATCGGGTCGGGGCGAACCCGGGTGTAGACCGACAGCGGCCGCAGGACCGGCGGGTCGGGTCGCAGCAGGGTGCCTTCGAAGCGCGGTGGGATGTTGTTGCCCGGGATGAGCGCGAGGCCGAGGCCGGCGAGCGCGAGGTTGAGTGCGGTGGGGCTCTGCTCGGCGCGTACCGCTACGCGCGGCGTGAATCCGACGGCGTTGCAGGCGTGGTCGAGGATCTCGGACAGGCCGCTCTGCGGGGTGAAGTGGATCCATTCGTGCTCGGCGAGGTCGGCCAGCCGGATCCGGTTGGTGTCGGCGGGCAGGTCGGCGTCACTCGCGGCCACGATCAGGAACTCCTCGGTGCCGATCTCGCGGGTGGGGCCGTCCCAGTTCGGGGGCGTGGGGCCGACCGCGAGGTCGGCGTTGCCGGCCTCCATGGCCGCGACGAGGTCGTCGCTGTGGCGGAACTCGACGAGCTGGACGCGCAGTTCGGGGTAGTTGCGACGCCAGGCGCGCAGCGCGTGGGGCAGGATGCCGGTGCTGATGGAGTAGAGGGTGCCGACGTGCAGCTCACCGGTCGCGATGCCGTTGGCCCGGCGACCCGCGCTGCCGGCCCGCTCGGCGTGGGCGAGGCTCGCCCGCGCGTGCGGCAGGACGGTGCGGCCGGCCGGGGTCAGGCGCACCCTGCGCGGCAGGCGCTCCAGCAGCGGACCACCGAGTTCGCGCTCCAGGGCCTGGATCTGGTGGGAGAGGCCCGGCTGGCTGACATGGAGCAGCTGGGCCGCTGCCGTGAACGACCCCTCGTCGACCACCGCAACGAAGTACTCGAGTTGACGCAACGAAACTGCCATGCACTCAGGTTATCACCGCAAGAACAGCCATTTGTTGGACGAATGGCGCAAGAAGGCGCACCATGATGTGCAGATGGCGACCAGTCAGTATCTCGACCTACGGCGGAAGTTCAGATATGCGCAATATTCGAGTGCTCTGCCTCCACGGCTATCACGGCAGCGGCCGCGTGCTGCGTGAGCAGATGGCACCCCTGACCGACGGCCTGCAAGATACCGTGGAATTCGTCTATGTGGATGCCCCGTCATTGGCCACCGGAGACTTCGGCTGGTGGCACCATGAGTTTCGCGGCTGGGAGCGCACCCGGGACTGGATGGTCGACCTGTTCGAACAGCAGCGCCCCTTCGACGGCGTCTTCGGCTTCAGCCAGGGCGCCGCACTCGCCTCGCTGCTCGTGGGGATGCGCGATCCGCACGGGCGCGTCGACGAACGCCCGCCCGTCGCCTTCGAGTTCGCGATGATGGTCGGCGGATTCCGCAGCGACTCGTCCAAGCATGCGGGGCTGTACGCCGCCACCGAGCGGTACCGCCTCCCGTCCCTGCACATCATGGGACGCTCCGACACCATCGTCCCGATCGGCGACTCACGGGTGCTCGCCGAGCAGTTCAGCTCCCCCACCGTCCTTGAGCACTCCGGTGGCCACGTCATTCCCGGCGCTCCGTTCATTCGCGACGAGGTGACGCGCTTTCTCCACCGCATGGCCGCATGAGGACCCACCAGAACACTCCGACAAGCCGACAGACAAGGACATCAGAAGTGATCCGCACCAGGTTCAAGTTCGCCGCGACCGCCACCGCCCTCGTCGCGACCGTGTGCGCCGTGGCCGGCTTCACCGGAAGCCAACCCGTGCGAAATGGTGAGCAGTCCACCGTCTCCGCGCAGCGGACGGACCGGGATCGTCCGAACCCGTACGCGTACCTGAAGAAGGTCCCCTCGTTCCGCCTCTCCAGCACGACCGTGCGCAACAGGGAGCCGCTTCCGACGCCGCAACTGTCGGGCGTCTTCGGCGTCCCGGGTGGAAAGGACATCTCACCGCAGTTGTCCTGGTCCGGCTTCCCCGAGCGCACCCAGAGCTTCGTCGTCTCGATGTACGACCCCGAGGCCCCCACCAGTAGCGGCTTCTGGCACTGGGTCGTCGCCGACCTCCCCGCCACGACCCACTCCCTGCCGGAGAACGCCGGCGCACCCGACAGCACGGACCTTCCCGCCGGAGCGTTCCAGCTCAACGGCGACGCCGGCACGCCCCGCTACATCGGCGGCGCCCCGCCGGCCCACTCCGGCGTCCACGACTACTACCTCACCGTCACCGCGCTCGACATCCCCAAGACCGGCCTCAACTCCGCCACCAGCGGCGCTCTGCTCGGTTTCACCATCAACAGCCACACCATCGCCCGGGCCACCTTGGTCTGCCCGACCAGCGCCGGCCCGGAGCAGTAGAGCGGATGCCGGGAGGCTCCGACGGCAGTGCGGCTCTTCGGGCCGTACCACCGTCGGCGTCGTCCCGGCGTGCTCGACCCGCTGCTCGCCGACATGCGGCACCCGCACGAGGGCATCACCGCCCACCTGGCGAACACGCTCAGGAGTCCTGAGTGAGTTTGTCCTGGAGCAGAGCGTGGCGGAACTGGTATCTGGGCCCCTCCGCCCGTAGCACCTGGCGGTTGTAGGCATCTTCCAGGAAGCGCATGCCACGGCCGGGGAACGCGCCTTGGAGACGCCACTGGAGGAACAGCAAGGAGCTGCGCCAGGCGTCGGAACTGGCGATCGTGACACATATTCCGCAAGGAACGGCGATACCGATCGTCTGGAACAGTGCGGCGACGAGGTCCTTGTTCCACATGAAGGCCTCGCGCAGACCGAACCCCAGGCCGACGCAGAGTCCGAACAGCACTCCGAAGACGATGGCCCGGCGGCGCTCCTGCCTCCAGACGGCATGCCGGCCGCTTCGTATGGCCACCTGGTAGGGAAGTCGCGCGGCTCCGATGATGAGGGAGACCATGAGCGTGCCCCACAGTCCGTTCAGCGGGCCTTCGACCGGATGGAGTCCGTGGGAAATGCCGTGCGGGAATGCGTATCTGAAGCCCAGCGGCAGGCCGCCGGCGACGGCGCCGGGGAGCAGGGGCAGTCTTGAGTACAGGGCCTTCCAACGTGACCACGCGGTCCGTCCGGGAGCCGGGTGGACACGTATCGCGGTCATGCCGGCCACGGCGCCGGCTCCGGTTCCGGCGGCGAGGAAGACCGCGGCTGCCGCCGCGAGGTCGTGGGTGGTGTTGAAGCAGTAGTCGCCGGACAGCATTCCGATGACGACCCCGACGATCGTTGCTATCCCCGGGTTGAAGCTCAACCGCCGCCTGCTGTCGTTGGCGAACCGCCAGCCGAGTCCACCCGGTCTGGAGTCGCGCAGTTCCGAGGCCGCCCCTGCCGCCAGGCCGATGACGACGCCCAACGCCGCCCCGACCAGAGCCCCGCTGCTCGCGCCACCGAATCCTTGAGTGTCGAAACCGCCCCAGCCGTAGCACAGGGCGCCGCCGAACGCTCCGGCGAGCGTGCACACGATGCTGAGCATGACGATCCTGGGCAACGCCCGCGCCCACCGCGGCAGATACCGCCAGTCAAGGCTGTAGGTGCCGTGCTCCGCCATCGTGGCCGCGAGATAGCTCAACCACCGTCGAGCCTGCGCCGCCTTGTAGGGGACCGGGTCGGAGAACTGCTGTGGCTGGTAGGCGATGCTGATGAACCGGTCCAGGAGATAGGCCATGACCTCCTCGGTGGTCGTGAACCGGTCCCGGTCCAGCAGATCGGTGAGGGCGTCGGAATGGGGGAACGCATCGCGGACCAGCGTGAGGCCCAGCGGTATGTCCAGGGCGCGGGAGAGGGCACTGTCCGGCTGGTTCCTGAGGTGGTCCATCAGCCGTTCCCACGGTTCGGGCGCGGGTTCCACCTGGCAGCGCCGCAGGTACTCGGCAGCGTCCGCGCCGGGAATCGGTGCCAGTTCCAGCACCGCGGCACCGGGCAGGTGACCGGCGCGGATCGTGTCGGTGAATTCGTCGGTGCGCGCGAACACCATCACCCGGGATTCGGAATGGTGACCGATTCCCTTCAGGGCGGCCTGGCGCAGTCCGGGCTCCAACTCGTCGAATCCGTCGAGGAAGAGCGCGACCCGACCATGCTGCACCAGCGTGGCGGGAATCCTGCGTCCGTACTTGCGCTGCTTCAGGAAGGGATAGTCCTCGGCGAGTCGGGCGGCCGCCCAGTCGGTCAGGGTTTCACGACTCGCGTCCCATCCGCTGACGCTCAGCAGCACCGGGACCGGCACCTTGGCGCGCTCGAACGCGTTGTCCAGTTCGCTGCGGTGATTCAGCGCCTCCAACACCGTCAGGAGCGCCGCCTCGGACTTGCCGCTGCCCGGGCGGCCGAGCAGAGCGACGCGGCCCGAGGGCAGTCCGCCGTAGACCCGGAGCAGGTCGACCAGCTCACCCCCACCCAGAGTGCGGGAGTCCGTCACCGGAATGCCGGGCAGCGGTGCGAAGGGAACCGAGCCCTCGGAGTCCCCCAGCGCCGCCACCATCGGGCCGGCAAGCCCGCGGCGAGACCACCGCCACCGCACCGGTATCGGCGCGGGGGCATACAGCTTCCGGTCGTGCGCGGCCTGCTTCCACTGCTGATGCACCTCGTGCATCAGTGCGTCCGCCGCGGCATCCAGCGGCGGTGCCCCACCTGCCAGTGCAAGGTGGCGCAGATCGATCCGGTCGACCGGCAGGATGACCGACCCGATGGTCGACTCCCGGTCAACGCGGGCCCTGTCCTTGGGATTCACGCTCCGGGAAAGCCGCGCCGGTTCGGCCGGCGGGATCGGCTCGATGCGCGCAGGCGGCTCGGGAGGTCCGGTCGGACGGCCCCGTTCCTCGGCCGGGTCCGCTGTCGGTGCCGCGGTGTTGCGAGCGAAGGCGTAACCGGCAGCGTGATTGCTCACGCGGCTTCTGGGCTCGGGCTTGCCGTCGCGTACCAGCCCGTCGGCGACCCGGTCGAAGATCGGGCCGAGCGTGAGTGCGGCGGGCTGACCGGGGATGCCGCGTTCGATGACGTCAGCCAGGTACTTGGTGAAGTAGGTCTGTGGTGCGGGGATGTCGGCTGCCGATTGGAACCAGGCCGTGTAGGAGGCGCCGCTGGCCATCATCAGGTAGAAGCCCGCCGAGCGCGGTAACTCTGCTTGCTGCGGTCCCAACGTGTTCCGGCCTGCGGCCAGTTCGGCGTAGCAGCAGTCCACGATCGCGATCTTCGTGGCCGCATCGCTGGACCGGAACGCCCTGCGAACGGCGTCGAAGGTGAGGCTGGTGCTGGTCCGCAGGTAGGCGTCGTCGCTCGACTCGGCCAGTGCGAGGCAGAGTTCGTCGTCGTTGTCGTACTGGCCGTGCCCGACGTAGTAGAACAACGCGACGTCCGCTGCCTGGTGGAACCACCGAGTCAGCTGCTCCGGCAGGTCACCCGGCCTGCTCTGGTTGCGGACGACCAGGATGCTGTCCTCGGGCCAGCCGCCGCACAGCGGGCCGGCCAGCAGCGCCCGCATCCGGTTCAGGCTGTGCTCGGCCGCAGGCACGGCGCTCAGATTCCGGTACTCCCAGGTGCCGATGAGGACGGCTCTGGACCGGGAGAAGTCGCCGTCCAGGGCATCAGGCATCGCCGAACCACTCGTCAAGAGCAGGCTTCACCTCGGCTGCCCACGCGTCCCCGACGGCGTTGGTCCTGTTGATCGTGATACTGCGCTCCCCCGACGTCACGGTCACCGTGATGTCCGAGCGGCGGGACCGGATGAAGTCCGGCAGAGCCTTGATCACGACCGCCAGCACACCACTGCTGCCGGCCAGAACTTCCAGGATGTCCCAGGCTCCCTGTTCCCCGGGGCCGGGCCGACCCGGGAGCTGGACGACCTCCGCGCCGGACACCCGGCGCAGGTGCTCGCGAAGCGACCGCAGCTCAGCCGGGTCCGACACCGCCAACGCGATCGCGCGCTGCTGATGTGAGCTGTGCTCAACCGCCATGATGTGCCCCCGGATTGGTGCGACAGACCTGCGCCGACCATTGTCACAGGAAGTGGCCCCGCTGTCACGGAAACCGCAGTTCATGACTGCTGACCCGGCTGTGCTGACGCGGCACCATGGACACGAACCAGTTGTCGGATCAGGACCCGATCCCCAGGAACGCGCGGCCGTTGGCTTCGAGCGTCGCGGCATCGATGCCGCCCGCCAGCACGAAGCCCGCGGGGTCCGGCTGCGCCATGTCGAAGGGGTAGTCGCTGCCGCACAGGATTCGATCCGGCGCGGCGTGGGCGCGCAGCAACCGCAGCACCTCGGGATCATGCGTGATCGTGTCGAAGTACAGCCGCGCGAACGACTCGGCCGGCGGGCGGCTGCTCCCCCGGCGCACGTCCGCCCGTGATCGCCAGCCGTGTTCCCAACGGCCGATCAGCGACGGCGCGCAGCCGCCGCCGTGGACGAAACAGATCCGCAGGTCGGGCAGGTCCTCCAGGACGCCGTCCAGCAGCACCGATGCCACGGCGGTGGTGCTCTCCACCGGGTTGCCGATCAGGTTGACCAGATAGTGCTCCGCCCACTCGGGCCGCGGCAGCTGCATCGGGTGGACCAGCACGGCGAGATCCAACTCCGCTGCGACGGCCAGCACTTCGCGCATGACGCCGGAGCCGTAGGAGCGACCGTCGGCGAGCGGCGGGACGGCCACGCCCGCGACGCCGTCCAACGCCGCCAGGTGCGTCAACTGCCGTCGGGCGGCACCCACATCGTCGAGCCGCACCAACCCCAGTCCGACGAGCGTGCCGTCGGTGGTCGACACCGCCTGTGCCAACTGTTCGTTGTAGGCGGTGATGTAGTCGTCCGCCTGCGCCGGCGCGTGCACCGGGAAGGCGAACGGCGGCGCCGAGATGACCCGGCAGCCGAGACCGGCCCGCACGGTGTCGGCGACGATGGTGCCGATGTCCGTCATCGCCGCCGTCGGAAGCGACAGCGGACGATCGCCCAGAAACAGCTCGCCGTCGCGGTCGTTCATCCCGCCCAGCGGGGAGCCGGGCGGCAGGGCGAGCAGGTCGCGTGGCAGCCAGTGCGCGTGGACGTCGATGATCCCCGCGCGGATCTCACCTGTTGACGCCATCTCGATCTCCCTGCTGCTCGCGCGCGGCCCGCAGGATCGCGCGACGGATGGGTTCGTAGCCGGTGCACCGGCAGATGTTGGAGCCGACCAGACCGTCGACGCGCTCCGGGTCGTCACCGATGTTCGGATCGGCCTCCAGCGCCCCGGCCGCCACCATGAGGAAGCCCGGGGTGCAGAAGCCGCACTGCAGGGCGTGTTCGGCGGAGAACGCCCGCTGCAGCGGGTGCGGTTCACCGTCGGGCGCGGCGAGCCCCTCCACGGTGCGCACCGAGCTGCCGTCGCACTGCACGGCGAACATCAGGCACGCGCGGACCGCCTCGCCGTCCACCAGCACCGTGCACGCCCCGCAGATGCCGTGCTCGCAGCCCAGGTGGGTGCCGGTCAGCCCGCAGTCCTCGCGCAGCACGTCGGCGAGGATGCGGCGCGGCTCCACGTCGAGCGGATACGCCGCACCGTTCACCGTGAGGGTGATCTTCACTGCTGGTCTCCCTTGAGCTGGGCGGCGCGCGACCGCTGGTCGTTCGCCGCCTGGCAGAGCGTCCTGCCGACCAGGACCGCGATGGCCTGCCGCTTGTACTCGACGTCGGCGTACGGCTCCGCCAGGGGCGCGGCGTCCCGCGCCGCCGCGATCCGGCCCGCGTGGGCGAACGGATGGTCCTCGGGCAGCCGGTGGCCGTCCACGGGCGGGCCGAGCTCCTTGCCGATCAGCGCCTGCTCGGCGGCGCGGGCCCGCAGCGGCCGGTCGGCGCAGTTCACCAGGCCGATCCGCGCCTCGCAGATCACCCCGTCGCGCACGGTCAGCGCGGCGGCGACGGCCACCTGGGCGAAGCAGAAGTGCGTGCGCCGGTGCTCGATGAAGCCGACCCCGGTGTCGTCGCCGAGCAACGGGAACCGTACGGAGGTGATGAGTTCTTCCGGTCGGCGCGCGGTCCGGTACGGACCGTGGAACCAGTCGCGAGCCGCGACCACCCGCCTGCCCGCCGGGCCCTGCACCTCGATGTCGGCATCCAGCGCGGTGCCGATCGCACACCACTCCGAGGCGGGGTGCGCCCAGGCGAAGCTGCCCACCATCGTGCCGCGGGAACGGATCGGCGGATGCGCGATGTTGACCACGGCGCGTGCGAAGAGCGTGCCGAGCGGGCCCGGCACGGCCCGCGCCGACTCGAAGACGCCATGGCGGACCAGCGCGCCCACCCGCAGCGTGCCGCCGTCCACGCTCAAACGGTCGAGCCCGGCGATGCGGTTGATGTCCACCACCAGCTCGGGGCGGATGCGTTGCAGGTGCATCTCGAGGATCAGGCTCTGCCCACCGGCGAGCACCTGGACCTTGCGCCCGGTGTCGCCGAGCGCCGCAACGGCCTCGGGCACCGTGCGCGGCACGACATAGTCGAAAGCGGCGGGCTTCACCGGACCTCCTGAAGTTTCGGGGCGCGGGCCGCCCGCCAGACCACGTCCGGGGTGAGCGGCATCTGCAACAGGTCGGGGTCGGCGATCCGCAGCGCGTCGGCCACCGCGTTGACGATCGCGGCCGGCGTGCCGATGCACCCCGACTCGCCCGCGCCCTTCGCGCCCAGCGGCGTGCTCGGGCTCGGCGTGCAGGTGTCCTTGACCTCGATGGGCGGGACCTCGGTGAACGTCGGCAGCAGGTAGTCCAGCAGGCCCGAGGCCAGCATCGGCACGCCGTCCTCGTCGTACGTCATCCCCTCGTACAGCGCCTGGCCGATGCCCTGCACGGCCGACCCGAAGGCCTGCCCGCGCACGAGCACGGGGTTGAGCACCACGCCGCAGTCGTCCACGGTCACCACCCGCAGCAGCCGCACCGTGCCCAACTCCGGATCGACCTCGGCCACCACCGCGTGGGAGCCGAACGGAAAGGCCATCCCCGACTCGAACCGGTCGGCCACCCGCAACGGCCCGGTGACCTTCACCAGTTCCGCCACCTCGATGGCTGCCGAGCCGTCCTTCAGGACAGGACCTAGGGCATGCACAAGGCCGTTGGACCACGCCACCTCGTCCACCGGCAACTCCCACAGCCGCGCGGCCCGCTCCCGGGCCTCGTCGACCAGCCGCCGTGCGACGTGCTGTAGCAACGCGCCGACCACCTGGGCGGAGCGGCTGGCGAACGAACCCAGGCCCTCGGGCTGCTCGTCGGTGTCCCCCTCGACCAGCCGGACCCGCTCCTCGGCGACCCCCAGCGTCCTGGCGACCAGCGCGGCGAAGACCGTCTCGTGCCCCTGCCCGCTGGGCGCCGCACCGCACCGAGCGGTGATCGTGCCGTCCTCGCCGACCTCGACGCTGCCGAACTCGTGCAGTCCGCCTGCCTCGCCGCCGGAGCGTTCCACGTAGCAGGACAGGCCGATGCCCAGCGGCAGGGCGGCCGGATCGGTGCGGCGCCGGGCCTGCTCGGCCCGCCACTTGTCGTACCCCAGGGTCTCCAACGCCAGGTCCAGCGCGGCGACGTAGTTCCCGCTGTCGTAGCACCGACCGGTGGGCGTCCGGTACGGGAAGCTCTCGGGTGGGATGAAGTTGCGCCGCCGCAACTCCGCCGGATCGAGCCTGAGCTGACGTGCCATCACATCCATCGCCCGCTCCAGCGCGATCGTCGCCTCCGGCCGGCCCGCACCGCGATAGGGGTACGTCATCATCGTGTTGGTCAGCACCGAGCGGACGGTCGCATGCACCTGAGGCGTGGTGTACGGGCCCGTCGCCAGCCAGGCGGTCTGCATCGGCAGCCCCGCCCCGAGGTGCGGATAGGCGCCCACGTCGGCGTCGATCTTCAACTCGTAGCCGAGCAACCGCCCTTCGGCGTCGGCCGCGAGCCGCACCCGCTGGTCCTGGCCCCGTCCCCGGGTCGCGACCAGCATGGATTCCAGCCGGTCCTCGATCCACCGCACGGGCCGGCCCAGCTTCACCGCCAGGAACGCGACCACGACGAACTCCGGGAACGCCGCGCTCTTCGACCCGAACGCCCCGCCGGTGTCCGGCACCACCACGCGCACCCGGTCCTCCGACCACCCCAGCAGCGCCGCCAGTTCACGACGCAGCCGATGCGGCATCTGGTGCCCCGACCACACCGTCAGCCGGTCCCCCTCGGGCACGGCGAGGATCGTGCGGCACTCCATCGGTGTGGGCATGAGCAGTTGCTGGCGGTACCGGCCCTCCACCACGGCCGCCGCCTCGCGCCACACCGACTCCTCAACCGGCTTCCCGGCCTCGCCCTGGAACGCGATGTTGCTCAACCCGTCGAACAGCCGCACCGAATCGTCCACCGCGGCGGACGGCGTCACCATCGCGGGCAGCGGATCGACCTGGCAGGAGACCTCGGCCGCCCCGTCCTCGGCCCGGTAGCGGTCCTCCCCCAGCACCACCGCCAGCGCCTCGCCCGCGTACCGCACCCGGTCCTTCACCAGCGCCGGCCACTCCCGACCGGCCACGGCTTCCTCCGTGGAGAGCCTGGCGAGCAACGTGTACGGAACCGCGGGCAGTTCCGCCAGGTCCGCGGCGGACCAGGCCCCCACCACACCGGGCACCGCACGCGCGGCGGCGCAGTCCACCGCACGTAAAGTGCCGTGGCCCACCCTGCTTCTGACGAACACCGCGTCCAGACAACCCGGCACCGCGATATCGGCGACAAAGCGGCCCTGCCCGGTGAGCAGCCGCCTGTCCTCGCGCCTGGTCCATTGCTCCACGACTCCACCTCTGCGCCTCGTGATTGTTTGCGGGGAGTGACCGTGAACTCGCCACGCGCACACTGAGAGTGCTCGAACGAATTCAATGTATGGGCCGCCCGCGTCGTGACCAGAGCGACGAGTGCTCCTGTGCGCTCCGAGGACAGGCCTGGTGCACTGCCCGGCGCGAATCACCCGCGCAGGACAGAGCCGGTGCGTGCAGAGGAAAGCCGCAGCCCGACGCCGACCTAGTTTGGTGCCCGCCAAGATCAACGAACCGTGCAGCCAACGCTGTTCGGCCCGAACGACAGGACCGGCACCATGCCCTTCATCACGGTCGGCGAAGAGAACTCCAGCAGCATCGACCTGTACTACGAGGACCACGGCACCGGCCGGCCCGTGGTGCTGATCCACGGCTGGCCGCTGAACGGGGCGTCCTGGGAGAAGCAGGTGGCCGCGCTGCTGGCCGCCGGCAACCGGGTGATCAGCTACGACCGCCGCGGCTTCGGCGCCTCCGACAAGCCGGCGTTCGGCTACGACTACGACACCTTCGCGGCCGACCTCGAGGCCGTGCTGACCCACCTCGACCTGCGGGACGTGGTCCTGGTGGGCTTCTCGATGGGCACCGGCGAGGTCACCCGCTACCTCGGCGCCTACGGCTCCGCGCGCGTCGCCAAGGCGGTGATGCTCGGCGTGGTGCCGCCGTTCCTGCTGCGCACCGACGACAACCCCGACGGCGTGGACGGCATCGTCTTCGAGGAGATCCAGGGCGCCATCCGCGCCGACCGCCCCGCCTTCATCGCGGACTTCCTCGCCGACTTCTACAACGTCGACGTGCTCGGCGGCGACCGGGTCAGCGACCAGGTGGTCCAGTACAGCTGGAACGTCGGCGTCTCGGCCTCCGCCAAGGCCACCCTGGACTGCGTCCCGGCCTGGCTCACCGACTTCCGCGCGGACCTGCCGAGGATCGACGTCCCCGTGCTGATCATCCACGGTGACGCGGACCGCACGCTGCCGCTGCGCTCGACCGCGATTCCGCTCTCCCAGCGCATCGCCGGCGCCCGGCTGGTGGTGCTGGAGGGCGCCCCGCACGGTCTCATCTGGACGCACGCCGAGGAGGTCAACAAGGAACTGCTCGCGTTCATCTCCGCATGACCGCACCGGTCTCCTGGAGGAAGTCGGCGGTGGCCTCCCACAGTTCGCGCTGGACCTGCTCGTCGTGTCCCGCCCGCGGGCAGGCCAGCGGCTCGGCGCCCTTGGCGCCGTAGAACCCACCGCTACTCGCGGCGAACGCGGGATCGGTCGCCAACCGCACGATGATGTCGGCGCCGTGCTGCGGGTCGCCGACACCACCTCGCGGTGGGCCACCACCTGCGCAAGGTGGTCGACGACACCATGACAGCGGGCGGCCTCTCCCTGGCCCGCACCAAAGTCCTGGAAATCCTCGCCCGCCGCAGCCCCCTGCAGCAGTCGGCACTGGCCGAAGCACTCGGCCACGCTCCCCGCTCCGTCACCCAATCCGTCGAGGCCCTGGAGCGCGAGGGACTCGTCGAGCGGACCACCTCCCCCGAGGACCGGCGCTCCAAGCTCGTCACCCTCACCCCCCAAGGCGCCGCCGCCCTCGCCGCCGGCACCGCGGCGGGCGAGCACCTGCTGCGCCAGATCTTCGGCTCCCTGCCCGACGCCGAACTGGCCCAGCTCGACAGACTGCTCGCCGCCGTCGCCACCGCCATGCCGACCGCAACGGGAACGCCGGAGAGCCACGGCAGCTGAGCCAGCCGTCCGCACCACGTCGGCGAGCCGTGCCGGTCAGCCCGTGGTGGTCAGCCCGTGGTGGTGGCGTAGCGGGCCAGGAACATGCGGACGGCTGCGGTGATGTAGCGGTCGATGGTGGCCGGGTCGGGCGTCGCGCCGAGTTGGAGCATGGCCTGGTCGGGGACGAGAACCATGCTGTGGGCGTAGAGGGTGACGGTGACCTGGGGATCGTCGAGGCGCAGGAGGCCGCGGTCGGCGAGGCGGCCGAAGGCGCGCAGCAGGTACTGCTGGAGGCGTTCGGGGCCGCGTTCGTTCCAGGTCTGGGCGAGGTGGGGGAAGTTGGTCGACTCGCCGATGACGAGTCGGCGCAGGGCCAGGACGTGGGGCTGGAGCATGACGGTGGCCCAGGTGGTGCCGAGGCGGGTGAGGTCGGCTTCGAGGTCGTCGGATTCGCCGAGAGCCGTCTCCTCGACCTGGTCGGCGAGGGTGCCGAGGACCTGGTCGAGGACGTCCTGGACGACGGCGCGGAAGAGTCCTTCCTTGCCGCCGAAGTGGTTGTAGAGCGTCTGGCGGGACACGCCCGCCTCGGCGAGGATCGCGTCGACGCTGGTGCCGGCGTAGCCGTGGCGCAGGAAGACGCGCATGGCGGCCTGGCGGATCGCGTCCTGCTTGGCGTTGCGCCGCCCTGCAGTGGGTGGGGTGGGGGATGCTGGCATCGGCGCTCCTGCTCTTGGCGTGCGGACATCCGCCACGCAATAGATCACCCAGTCTAACAACATTCATCATGGCTGCTCAGTGCTAGCCTCTAGATTAGATCATCTAGTCTACTTTGGAGTTGGTCATGGCAGTTCGAGGAGCCGACACCGTGCTGCGGGCCGCAGCAGTCCACACCCTGGTCGCCGGGCCGAAGCCGCAGCGGGCCCTCGCGATCGTCGGCGACCGCATCGCCGCCCTGTCACCGGACCCGCACGGCCTGGACGACTGGATCACCGAGCGCACCACCGTCATCGACCAGCCCGGCGCCACCGTGCTGCCCGCCTTCGACGACACCCACACCCACCTGATCCTGGCCGGCCACAGCGCCCACGACGTCCCCGTCCACCAGGCCCACACCATCGCCGAGTTCCTCGACCTGATCCGGCAGCGGGCCGCGACCACGCCCGAGGGCCAGTGGATCCGCACCACCACCAACTGGCAGGAACTCAACCTCGCCGAGCGCCGGATGCCCACCGCCGCCGAACTCGACCAGGCCAGCGACCGGCACCCGATCCTGGTCAAGCGCGGCGGCCACAACGACGTCGTCAACACCCTCGCCCTGAAGCTCGCGGGCATCACCGAGGACACTCCCACCCCGCCCGGCGGCGTCATCGGCCGCGACGAACACGGACAGCTCAACGGCCGCCTGATCGACAACGCGATGAGCCTGGTCGAGCGCCTCCTCCCGCCGCCGGACCTGACCACCCGCGTCGACGGCCTGCGCCGCGCCTCCCTCGACTACGCCGCCACCGGCATCGGCACCGTCCGCGACTGCATGGTCCCGCTGCCCGACCTCGCCGTCCTGCAAGCCGCCCAGCGCGACGGCGCCCTCAACGTCCGGATGCGCGCCCTGGTCTCCGCGATCGGCATGACCGACCCCGCCCAGATCGAGGACCTCCTCGACGGCATGCAGGACTGGCGCTACACCGCCGACCCGCTGCTGCGCGTCTGGGGCGTCAAGTTCGTCCTCGACGGCGGCCTGGAAGCCGGCGCCACCGAAGAGCCCTACTGCGACCACGGCGACTTCTACGGCACCCTCACCTGGGAACCCGACGCCCTCGTGCGCTCCGTCGAGGCCGTGGTCCGGCGCGGCTGGCGGGTCGGCACCCACGCCTACGGCGACCGCGGCGTGCGCACCCTGCTCGACGCCTACCAGCAGGTCCTGGAACGCAACCCCGGCCTACCCGCCAACATGCTCGTGATGGAACACGGCGGCCTCGCCGACGACAAGCAGCGCGCCCGCGCCATCGCACTCGGCATCCCGGTCACCATCCAGCAGCCGCTGCTGCACGACACCGCCGAGGTCGAGGACGGCTTCTGGGGACGGGAGCGGGTCGACCGCCTCTTCCCCGCCCGCGAATGGCTCGACCAGGGCGCCCTGGTGACCGGCGGCTCCGACTACCCCGTCGGCGCGTACGGAGCGATGCGCTCGGTGTGGGGCATGACGACCCGTCAGACCGTCACCGGCGTCCGCGGACCCGAGCACGCCATCACCCGCGCCGAGGCCCTGGCCCTGCACACCGTCAACGCCGCCCGCCTCACCGGCGAGAGCCACCTGCGCGGCACCCTCACCCCCGGCCGCCTCGCCGACCTCACCCTGTGGCCCACCGACCCCACCACCTGCCACACGGACCAGTTGCGCGACCTCGACCCCACCCACACCCTCGTCGGCGGCCGAACCGTCCACGCCCCGGCACGCTGAACACCCGCCCGCCCGGGTCGGCGGGCGAGCACGCGGCCCACCGAGTTCAGGACCCCGGGGGCGGCGTCCGCCACTGCGCCATCTGCTCCCGGAACTTCGGGCACCCGACGATGTCCTCCTCACCGCAGTGCAGGGCGTGGGTGAGGAGTTGGTGCGCGTGGTCGAGATCGACCACGCGCTGCTCGATCTCGGCGATCTTGGCCTGGATCATCGCCTGCCTGCGCGGCTGGTCCTGTTGCAGTTCGCCGATCTCGACCAGCGTCAGTCCGGCCTGCTGGCACTTGCGCAGCAGCACGATCCGTTCGGCGGCCTCCGGTGGATAGCGCCGCTGCCCGCCCTGCCGTTCGGGCACGGGCAGCAGGCCGTGGCGCTCCCAGAACCGGATCGCGGACGCGGGCACCCCGGTCGCCTCGGCGAGCCGGCCGATCGTCATCGCGCACACCCTGATCCTCCCTCGCCTCGCCTGGTCTTGACTTGAACCTTAGTTCAAGTTGAAGAGTGGTCGGCACGTGGACGGCGGCGAACGAGCGGCCGCTGGCAACAGACTTCGAGGTACCGGGATGACAGACACACACACGGCGAACGAGCAGGCCCAGCAGCTCGTCGCAGCCGCCGGGCAACTTTTCACGGCAGGGGTGATGTCCCACTCCGGACACGCCAACCTGAGCGCCAGGCTCGACGGCGAACGCTTCCTGCTGACACCGGGGTTCGTCCGCGGCCTGCGGCCCGAGCAGCTGGCGACCGTCGGTCTCGACGGGCGGGTCCTCGCGGGAGAACTGCGGTCCGTCAGCGCCGAGATCATCGCCATGCACAGCGCCGTCTACCGCGCCCGCCCTCAGGTGGGGGCGATCATCCACACCCACTCCCCCGCCGCGACGGCCTTCGCCGTGGCGCACAGGGCGTTGCCGTGCCGCACCGAACCGATGCTGCGCTTCGGACAGGCCGAGGACGTCCCGGTGGTTCCCTGGGGACCCCGCGGGTCGGACGTATCGGTCCGCGGCATCGCCGAGGTCCTGGAACGACGGCCCACGACGGCCGCGGTCCTGCTGGCCAACCACGGCCTGCTGGTGTTCGGCCCCGACTCGGCGGCCACCGCCCACCTCCTGGTGGCGATCGAGGAGAGCGCCGAGGCGGAGCTCGCCGCGGTGGCCATCGGCGGCGCCGTGGACTTCCCCGACGGAGCTCTGGAGGCTGTGCGGGCCTCGATCGCACGGGTCTCGTCATGACGGACGACGCCCTCGCCCGACGTGCCGAGGCCGTACGGGACCGCTACCGCGCCACCCTCGGAGCCGTTCCCAGCGGTGTCGAGGACCGGCTGCGCCTGGCCCGAGACTTCGGGCGGCTGCCTACCGAGGAGGCCGTCGCGGCACTGCGGCACATCGTGCTGACCGACAGTCCGCTGGGCGGGCGGGTGCAGCAACTGGTCCACTTCGGCCAACTGCTGGCCCTCGGCCGGGCACATCCCGCCCGGATCCACGCCCAGGGCGCACTCCATGCCGGCGCCGGCATCGCCGACCTCATCGGGGTCGCCGAGACCGCGCTGATCACCGCGGGCGTGCCCGCCTACGCGCTCGGTACCGAGATCATCGCCGAACTCCTGCCGGAGTAGCGGTAGCTGGTGCGGCAGCCGCCCCATCGCGCCGGGCGCCGCGAGTTTGCTCGCGGCGCCCGGCGCTTCGCTCACCTGGCGGTCGCGGAGGGCGACGGGCTCGGGGAGCTCGTCGGCGCGGCGGCCGTGGGCGAGGGGGACTCGCAGCTCGGCGTGGGGGTGCCGGAGGGCGCCGGGGAGCCCGGGGTCGCGGACGCGGAGGGCGTCGGGGTCGGGGTCGCGGAAGGCGACGGCGAGGCGGTGGGCGAGGTCGAGGTCGACGGGCTCGGCGAAGCGGACGCGCCGGCCGTCGGGGACGGGCAGGCGGTCGGCGTCGGGCTCGGGGTAGCCGTCGGCGAGGCGGTGGGGGTGGGCGACGGCTTCGCACTCGGCGACGGCGAGGCGGTGGCGGTCGGGGTGGGCGACGGCTTCGCGCTCGGCGACGGCGAGGCAGTGGCAGTGGAGGTGGCGCTGGGGGTGGTCGTGGGCGAAGCGGTGGCGGACGGCTGCGCCGTGGGTGCGGCCGTGGCCGGCGGCGCGGTGGTGGGCACCGCGACCGGGCCGGGCACCGGGGACGACCCGGGCGTACCGGACGACCCGGAGGCGGTCGACACGGCGGCCACCGGCCCGGGCCCGGCCGACAGGTCCGGCACGGTCGAGGCGCCCGTCCGGTAGTAGGCCATCCAACTCTTGACCGTGTTGAGGTAGTCGGTGGAGTTGTTGTAGCCGAGGACCGCCCGGTCGAGCTGGGCCGGCACCGACAGGTCACGACCGTCCGCGCAGAGGTAGCGGCCGGCAGCCATGGCCGCGTCCCAGACGTTGTTGGGGTCGGCCTTCCCGTCGCCGTTGCCGTCGGCGCCCCACTCCGCCCAGGTGGAGGGGAGGAACTGCATCGGACCGACGGCCCGAGCCCAGGAACCGCTGCCGTCGTAGGTGCCGCCGACGGCGTTCGGGATCGCGGCGAAGCCGTTGGTCCCGTCCAGCGCCGGACCGAGGATCGGCGTGTACGTCGTGCCGGCGGCGTCGACCCGGCCGCCATCGGCCTGGCCGGACTCCACCTGGCCGATGCCGGCCAGCAGTTGCCACGGCAGGTGGCAGCCGGGGTCGGTGCGCGCGAGGGATGCTTCGGCGTTGCGGTAGGCGGCGAAGACCGTGGCCGGCAGCCGGGGTCCGTCCACGGACAGCGACATCGCAGGCGGTACCGGTCCGGCGCTCGGCGTCCCGGTCGGCAGCACGGTCGGCGTCCCGCTCGGTGCCGCGAAGGGCGATCCGGCCACCGTGGCCGGCGGCTGCGGCAGGGGCCGGGGGCCACCGCCGTCCAGCGGCGGCTGACCGGCCGTCGTCGCCCCGCCCGCGGCGGTCGCGGGCGCACCGAACGCCACCGGTGAAGCGAAGGTCAGGGGTGCGGACGGCGCCGCCGCGCCAGCGAGGGCGACGAACACCCCGGCTGTCTGGAACAGCATGCGTTTCCGTATCCACCCGGCCACGTGAACTCCTTCCGACGGTGCTGCGGTCAGTCATTGGACGAACCGACCGCCCATCAGGTTCCACTCGGGTCCCACAGTTCGGTCTCGACCGTCGACAGCCGGTCGGCATCAGCATCAGACCATGCCGAGGTGACGCGGGTTCACGGGGGGCCCGAGGAAAGGCCCATGCCGGGCGGCTCGGCTCGCTGGACGGTCTCGGTGAGACAGTCGCCGGTACCGGAGCTGGTCAGCCGGCGGGCGGCGCAGGTCCGGGTCGGGCCGGCCGTCCGAGACACCCGTCCCCGCTGTGAACCGGTGCCGGGTCGATGGGCCGCTCATCCCTCCGGGTGCACTGGGCAGGCCGTGGGCGGCCGGTGGCCGCGAGGATGGGAAGCATTGTGCTCGTCTGCCGCATCGGCGGGTCGGTGATGTCCTGGTGGGAGCCGTCACCGTCCGTGCCTGCGTCCCGCGTGAAAGGCAGAGGTATGACCGAGACCGACTCGGACGGGGCCAGGAGCAGCCGGCGCTCGGAGCGCCGCGATCCGGATTCCGGGATCGCCGACCTGCGGCGCATCGGGGCGAACCCGGATTTCTGGTACCCGGTCGCGCTGTCCGGGAGCGTGCGCAGCAGGCGGGTGTTCGCGGCCACGTTCGCCGGTGAGCGGATCGCGCTCTACCGCGGCGCGAGCGGTGCCGTCTACGCGTTGGAGGACCGGTGTGCGCACCGTCAGGTGCCGCTGAGCATGGGCGTCGTGGAGGGTGAGGCGCTGCGCTGCTGCTATCACGCGTGGGCCTATCGTGGCGACGGCCGCATCTCGCAGATTCCGTACCTCTCCAAGGGTGACGGCCGGCCGCCACGCGGCGTGCGGGGCTATCCGGTCCGCGAGGCGTACGGTCTGGTGTTCGTCTTCCCGGGTGACCCGGAGAAGGCGGCGGTCACCGCGCTGCCGGAGCTGCCGGCCTTCGATTCACCGGCATACAAGACCATGACCTTCTCCCGGACCGTGCGCTGCCACTACTCGTTCATGCACGAGAACCTGCTCGACATGAACCACCAGTTCCTGCACCGGGGCGTCGTCGGCAAGCTCCGTCCCGAGCTGCTGGGCTACCGGACCGATGCGCGGTCGGTGGAGGCCAGGTACCTGTTCACCCACGCCGGAGGGAAGCGGAACCGCGGCGCCGGTCTGCTGGCCGGCGAGGGCCTCGGTGGCCGCGACTCCAGCGACGTCATGACCATCCGTACCGAGTACCCGTACCAGACCCTCGACCTGGTCCCGGAGAACGCCGAACGTCCGGCCTTCCGCCTCTGGGTCGCGTATGTCCCCGAGGACGCCGCGCAGCGCACCTGCCACGCCTACGGCCTGCTCATGATCGAGAAGCCCGGAATTCCCGGTGTTCTCCAACTCGCCTGGCCGTTGATCAGGCGCTTCACCGAGCGCGTGTTCGCCGAGGACCGGATGGCCGTCGAAGCCGAGCAACGGGCGTGGGACGAGCAGGGCGAGGACCGCAACCACGAGGTCTTCCCCCTGATCCTGGACGTCCGCGAGGTGCTGCGCACCAACGGCGTCCCGCTCCGCCCCCAGACCGCCGCGTGCCCCACCGCCCCGCTGTGCCACGGCCCGACGCCGGCGGCACCCGGCGCCGGAACGTGACTGCGGGAGGCGATCCGGCCGGTCAGGACCGGTAGCGGGAGTGGGCTATGTGCCAGACGTACGAGGACGCGATGGACTGCAGGGCCCGGGCGTGCTCGCCCAGCGCACCCTCGCCATCGCCGGTGCCGGTCAGGTCGGTGATCAGAGCGCCGGCCCTGGCCGCCTCGTCCTCGCACATCCGGGAGGCCAGGCGGAAGGCCTCGCCGAGGTCGCAGTCGTGCGCCCGCATCAGGAGGGTGGGCAGGCTCAGGGGGGCCGGGCCGCCCTGGGCCGCCTCCTTGCGGTAGGAGGCGAGATCGTTGATCCAGCCGGCGAGGTCGGCGACCGCGGACTCCAGCTCTCGCAGTGCCGCCGAACTGCGCTGGGCTTCGGTCAGTTCGTAGTCGAGCGTGACCTCGGCGGCTGCCATGACGGTGCGCACGAAGACGGTGTGCGGTCGCATCGCGCGGTAGTCGGACAGGCTGACGAGCTCAGGGTGGTCGAGGTGCTGGGCCTCCCAGAGCATGCCGAAGAGGTTGTCCCGCAGGTGGGCGGTGAGCCGCAGGTACTGGGTGACCGTGGCCCGCTGCCGTAGGCGGTCCAGGAGGTTGCGCAGGGCGGCGCCGAACACGCTGGTCTCGCCGGGAGGTTCGGCGTGGCCGGCGAGCAGGTGGACGCACTCGGCGATCCTGCGGACCAGGGCGGCCGGGTCACGGGCTCCGGTGGCCTCGCCGTACGCGTCGTCGAAGGCGGTGAGCCACAGCAGAAGGTCGGCGCAGAGGAAGAGGCCGTCCTGGTCCGCCGTCGGGAAGGTGCGGGCGATGCCGTGTCCGGTGATGTTGCACAACACCTCGCGGGCGCGCGGCGAGCTGATCAGCGGGAATTCGCCGAGCCACTGGAGAGCCTGCTGCTCGATGGCGTGCGCGTGCGGGCTGATGGCGAAGGGCCCCGGGAAGGAGCGGCCGAGGTCGGGCATCGGCAGCGGACGCAGGGCCGGGTGGCCGGTGTCGGTCATGCCGTCACCCTGGCGGGGGCGTGCTGCCTGGTCTCGGCCACCATCTGGAGCGACGAGGGGTGCACGGTGATCTCGCCGACCGGGCGGACGGCGTTCTGGTGGGCCGGCCGCAGCCGCCAACGGGAGGCGATGAGCGCCGTGATGATGGTCGCCTCGGTCCGCGAGAACGCGTCGCCGATGCACATGCGCTTCCCGGAGCCGAAGGGGATGAAGGCGCCCTTCGGCGGCTGGGGGCGCTCCGGCAACCAGCGGTCGGGGTCGAACCGCTCAGGGTCCGGGTAGAGGTCGGGGTCCCGGTGCAGCGCGTACGGACTCCACACCAGGTCCGCCCCCGCCGGCAGTTCGTACGGGCCCAGGCTCATGGCCGAGACGGCCTGCCGGGTCACCAGCCACGCGGGGCTGTACAGGCGCAGCGTCTCGCTGACGAGCCGGCTGGTGAAGGTGAGCCGCGGAACGTGCTCGACGGTGATCCGGTCGCCGCCGAGCACGGCGTCGACCTCCTCGTGCAGCCGCTGCTCCAACTCGGGGTTGCGGCCGAGCTCGTAGAAGAGCCACGCGAGGACGACCGCGGTGGTCTCGGAGCCCGCGGCGAGCAGCCCGGTGACCTCCGAGAGGATCTCGTCGTCGGTGAGCGCCTGCCCGTTCCCGTCCCCGACGGAGAGCAGCAGCGAGACGATGTCGTCGTAGGCGTCGGGGTTCGCCCGGTGGTCCTCGATGATCTCCGCGACCTTGGTGCGCAGGAGGTCGCCGGCGTCCTTGACCCGCCGGTTGCGCCGGGTGGGCAGCCGCTCGAGCAGGGGCACGGGCAGCAGCGCGCGCCGCAGGGCGACCATGAAGACCAGGTCGACGCTGTCGAGGATCTCGCGCGCGGCGCTGCTGCGCGGGTTCGAGGAGAAGAGCACCGACAGGATGACGCCCTGGGTCATCAGCTGCATCTCGGTCTTCAGATCGAGCTCGGTCCCGTCGTGCCAGCCCGCGATGGACGGTTCCACCGTGTCCCGCATGGTGTCGACGTAGCCGCTGATCTTCTCCCGGTGGAAGGCGGGCTGCATCTGGCGCCTGCGCTGCAGGTGCGGCTTGCCCTCGGCGACCGGCAGGGCGTCCTTCCCGAAGAGCTTGAGCTTCTCGAAGAGCAGCCCCTTGGAGAACTGGTCGGCCTTGGCGGTGAGCATCTCCTGGATCAGCTCGGGCGAGTTGACCACGGTCACCGACTTCGGGCCGATGGTGATGCGGACGATGGGCCCGTACGCGCGCAGGCGCTGGATGAACGCCAGACGGTCCCTGATCAGCGGTACGGCGTGGCCGACGAGCGGCAGTCGCCCCGGTGCGGTCGGCGGGTGCCGGAGGTCGGCGGTCACGTGTGTGCTCCTTGCAGGTCGGATCCGTACGAGCGGTCCGCGCGGGCCGTCCGCTGACCGGCTGAGCCGTGCCGGGTGCGCAGCAGCTCCCGCGCCGCGAGCACCTCCGCCTCGATCATCGCGCCCGGTGCGTACAGGGTCTTGTCGTGCCAGAGGGCGGGGTGCCGGTGGCCGGGGGCCGTTGCGTCCAGGTAGGTCTCGGCGCGGTCCAGGGCGCTCTCCTGCCGCGCCGGGCGCGAGGGTCCGGAAGCGGCCAGCAGGATCTTCGCGGCATAGGCGGTCTCCTCGGCGGTGCCGCCCCACACGCCCCAGGAACCGTCGTCGCGCTGGGTGTCCAGCGTCCAGGCGGCGGCCGCGTCGACGGCCGCGGTCGCGCCCTCGCCGCCGTACCGGGCGAGCGCGGTCACGCACCGTTCGGTGGCGTAGTACGGGGAGGCGTGCCACTTGTCGGGCCAGTGCCCCTCGGGCTGCTGCGCGTCGACCAGCCAGGCGGCCAGCTGCTGGATCCGGGGGCCGTAGGTGTGCTGCTCCTCGGGACACTGCTCCAGGTAGCCGCCGATCGCCTGCAGCGCGTGGGCGTTGGCGGTGACCGACCCGGTGTCCTCGCCGATGTAGCAGTCGTAGTGGCTGCCGTTGTGGAACAGCGCGAGCGGCGCGGGGTCCTGCGGCCGACCCACGAGCGCGGCCACCAGCACGGCCATGGCCGTGTCGTCGGCGTCCACCATGAGGCCGGGCGCGCCGCGGACCCCGGCGGGATCGTAGATCCGCTCGACCCACCCGCGGATGGTCGGCAGCGTGGCGGCGGGCAGTCCGGCGCGGGCCAGCGCGGCGGCCACCCAGAGGCGTTCGAAGACCAGGATCGGAGCCGCTTCGGGGAAGAGGCCGTCGTAGCGCTGCGCCACGGCGCCGAGCTCGGCGGCCGCCCGCGCGGTGGCGGCGCCGGTGGGCGAGGCGGCGGCCAGCGCGGCGGTGGCGGCCGGTGAACTGCCCAGCAGCCCCTGCGCCTCGGGTATCAGCACCGGCGCCAGGTGCGCGGCTATGCCCTCGAACGTGTGGTGGAACTTGACGGGAAGTCGACCGGCCGCCTCGTAGCGCTGCGCCACGTACCCGGGCGCCGCCTCGTGGTAGCCGCCCGGGACCGCGAGCCGCGGCCCGGCCTGCCAGGGCCCGAGACCCGCGAGTCCCTCGGTGGCAGCCAGGTCCAGCTGCTCGTTGATCCTGCTGACCAGGCTGGGGACGAGCAGTTCGGCTGCGGCCGTGTCCGGCCAGGGGCCTGCCGAGGGCAACAGCCGCAGGGCGGCGATCCCCTTCTCCACCGCCGCCCTGAGCCGGGCACCGACCTGGTCGGATCCGGCGCCGCGCAGCAGGACCGCCAGCGCGGCCTCCACCGCGCTGAGCGTCGGCAGCAGCCGGTACGGCTCCGGCCCCTCGCCCCAACTGCCGTCGGGCGCCTGCGCCTGGAGCAGGTAGTCGAGCCTGCGCGGTTCCCCGGGCAGCCAGGGCGCGGCCGAGATGACCCGGGCCGTCTCGTACAGGGACGGGCGGACACTGCCCCAGCCGTCCTGGTCGACCCGGGCCACCAGACGGGTGGCCTGCTCGGCGTAGGCCGTGCTCGTCTGCTCGGTACTCATGTGCGCGGTACCCATCGAAACGCCCTCTCCTCTCACGGCTGTGACACCTGCTCTCCGACGGTCCGTCACATCTGCCTCGTGGTCGCGGCCTGGGCGAGCCGGCGCAGACCGGCGGAGACGGCCTCCGGGAAGGGGGCCTGGTCCAGGGCGGTGAGGGCGGCGTCGTAGCGAGTGGTGATCATGCGCTCCACGGCCTGCCGAGCGCCGGTGGACTCGAGGACTTCGCGGACCTCGGCGGCCTGTTCGTCGTTCAGATCGCTTCGGCCGACCAGGCTTCGCAGGGTGCGCAGTTGGGCGGCGGAGGCCCGTTGGACGGCGAGCGCCATCAGCACGGTGGCCTTGCCCTCGCGCAGGTCGTCCACTATCGCCTTGCCCGTCTCGGCGGGATCGCCGAACACCCCGAGCAGGTCGTCGCGCAGCTGGAACGCTTCTCCCAGCGGGATGCCGAAGGCGGTGCACGCGTCGAGGACCGGAGCGCCGGCCCCGGCCAGGGCGGCTCCGATGTGCAGGGGCCGTTCGATGGTGTACTTGGCGGTCTTGTACCGGATCACGTGCAGTGGCGTGTCGATGTCCGCGGAGAGCCGGCCGGTGGTCTGCAGGTCGAGGAGCTGGCCGTACATGACCTCGCTGCGCATGTCGTGGACCAGGGGCAGCACTTGGGCCAGGCGGTCCGGGTCGAGGCCCGCCGTGTGCAGGAGTTCACCGGACCACACCAGGGCCAGGTCGCCCAGCAGGATGGCCGCGCCCAGCCCGTACGCCTGGGCCCGGTCCCGCGGACCGCCGTCGGCGCTGTAGGCGGCGGCGAGCGCACGGTGCGCCGACGGCGTCCCGCGACGGATGTCGCTGTTGTCCATCACGTCGTCGTGGACCAGGGCGAAGGCCTGGAAGAGTTCGAGGCTGGCGGCCGCGCGGACGACGGCCGTCGCGTCGCCGGTTGCTCCGGCGGCATGCCAACCGTAGAGGCAGAGCACGGATCTCAGTCGTTTTCCGCCGGAGAGGAGCTTGCGGAGGGTGCTGGTGAGGTGGATCACCTCGATGCCCGGCGGGTTCCTGTCCTTGGCGTGCAGGAAGCCGGTGAGGGCCGCACCGACCTGGTCCCGCAGTGAGACGAGGTCGGGCAGCGCGGTCTCTGGCAGCGTGTCCGTCATTGGATCCTGGGTTCCCTTTCGGTCGGTGGCCGTGCTGGGGGTTTCCGCCTGGACAACGGTGGCTTCGGCCCGGACAGAGGACAGGGGGACGGCACGCGCCGCTCCGCGCGTGGTGACGCCGGCGGTTTCTCCGCCGGCGTCACGGTGGTGGCGGGCCGGCTACGGCGACGCCGTGGCGGCCAGCGGGCCCGCCGGCGAGCTCGGTGACGTGCCCGATGACGTGCCCGGTGCGGTGTCGGCCGGGCTCCGGCTCCAGGGGGTGGCTCCCCTGGCATCGGGGGCCAGCGGGGTGAAACGGGCCGGAAGCGCGGTGAGTGTCCGGTGGAAGGGGCCCTCTTGGTAGGTCAGTTGATCGGCGGGAACGGCCAGTTCGATGTCCGGCAGGTAGCTGGCCAGCCGCTCGATGGCGGCCGTGGCGATCTGCATGGCCAGGTCACGGGCCGGGCAGGCGTGCGGACCGGCGGCGAAGGCCAGGTGCGCCTTGGTGCCGGAGCGGTAGCCGTCGGCCGGGACGCCGGCGTGCGGGCAGGTGTTGGCGGCGGCGTACGAGACCATGACCGGCGAGCCGGCCAGCAGGAACGTGCCGTGGAAGGTCAGGTCCTTCCTGGGGAAGTGGAGGCTGTAGTTGGCCAGCGGCGAGTTCTTCCACAGCGCCTCGTGGATGGCGTGCTGGACGGGAAGGCTGCCGGTGGTGAGGGTGCCGAAGTAGCGCTCGTCGCTCAGCATCCGGACACAGGTGTTCGCGATGAGGTTCGACAGCGGCTCGTTCCCGGCACCGAGGGTGATCAGGATCTGATTGACGGCCTCCTCCTGGTTCAGACCGTTGGGGTGGTCGATGAACCAGGAGGTCAGGTCGTGGCCCCGCTGTGCGGCCTTGGTCTGGTACAGGGTGCCGAGGTACGCGCCGAACGCCTGGCCGCCCGCCGCCTGTCGCGCCGGGTCGCTGTCGACCATGGCCGACAGCGCGTCCACGAGCTGGGGACCGAACTCGTCCGGCATGCCGAACAGCGCGTTGAAGATCATCAACGGCAGCTGCCGCGCGTACTGGCTGACCAGGTCGACGGTGCCGGCGTCGGCGAACTCCTGGAGGAGCGTGTCGGCGTAACGGAAGGTCACCATGCGCACGTCGTGCGGGTCGAGCAGCCCGAAGCTGTCCGTGATGACCTTGCGCAGGTGGGCGTGGTACTCGCCGTCGGCGTAGAAGAGGCTGTCCCGCCACTCCACGTTGGGCCGGATCGGGCTGTCCTGCGGCACCTGGGGCAGCCAGCCGCGGGTGTCCTTGGTCCAGGTTTCGACGTCCTGGAGGAGGTCGAGTGCGGCGCGGTAGTCGGTGACCAGGTGGACCACGACACCGGGGGCTATCTCGGCGAGGCCGACGGCCCCCTGCAGGCGCAGCAGTTCGTAGCTGCGCTGGGGGTCGGCGGCGTGCTCGGCGCCGTGCAGGGGCACCGGCACGGCGGCAGGTGTCATCGTCACGCTTCTGCTCCAGTAAAGGACAAGGAGTGGGCGGTCAGCTCGACCAGAGCAGTCAGACTGCTGTTCTTCACGCGAGCGTCACAGGTCACCAGGGGGGTGTCCGGGGCAAGGTCCAGCTTCGAACGCAACAGCTCCAAGTCGTAGTCGGGAGACTCCGGGAACACATTCACCGCGACGGCGTACGGCAAACCGCGTTCCTCGATGAGATCCATCACTTCGAACGATTCGTCCAGGCGCCGCGTGTCGACCAGGACGAGCGCACCGAGAGCACCGTGGGCGATGCCGTCCCAGAGCGGGAGGAACCGGCGCTGCCCCGGCGTGCCGTACAGGTAGAGGACCACCCGGTTGCCGGGCAGGGTCAGCCGGCCGAAGTCGATGGCCACCGTGGTGGTGCTCTTGTTGCGCAGTCCGACCAGGCTGAGGTCATCGACGCCGACCGCGGCGTCCGTCATGACCTCGTCGGTGTGCAGCGTCGGGATCTGCGAGAGCGTTCTGATCGCCGTCGTCTTGCCGACGCCGATCGGGCCGGCCACGAGGATCTTGACCCTTCGGTGGTCCCCCTCGGGCAGGTAGACGGGACGCGGGCTAGACAAGGAGGGCGCGGAGTCCACTCAAGACCTCTTCCATAACTTCCTTCGACGGGCGCCCGGCGCTCGACGGGGCGAGGGCGCCCGGGAGCGGCACAGTGGCCTTTAACCGACCGTCGCTGACGAGTTGCTCGGCCAACACGAGGCTGACGCTGACCGGTAGACCGAGATAGCCCGCCACCTCGACGACGGTGAGCGCACCGTCGGCGAGGAGCTGGACCAGTCGTTGGTGCACCGCCGTGTGGTACGAGGCGAGCGGAACATCCGTGGCACGCAGGGCAGTCAGCGAATCGAGAGTGCTGGGGACGGGAATGCTGCTGCTTCCAGTCGCCAAATAGGCAGGCAGCAGACGTCGTTGTTGCTGACCGCGACTCACGACCCGGCCTCTCCGCTGCGGACGGGAACGGACATGACCTGCTCGCCGAGCTTCTTCGCCTGGCGGGCCATCGTGTGGGCGACCACACCCATCGGCATCTCCTCGTCGCCGGCGGCCGCGATCAAGGTGTTGGTCCCGGCACCTGCCGGCATGACCATGTAGGTGCCCAGCGCGTTCACCGCGGTGACGGTCTGGATGGGAAGGTTCTCCCCCGCACCCAGCGCCGTGTTCGTGGCGGCGCGGGCGGCGGCATGCATCGCCGCGGTCATCGCGGCTATGCCGTCGGCCTCGTCGACCGTGAGGTTCTGGGACTTGCCCCGGACCATCCCATCGAGCGTCATGATCAGGGCATGCCGCACGCCCCTGATCTCGGTGATGGGATTCAGGTACCAGGCGGACTGGTCCGTTCCGGTGTAGTTGTCGGGCGCGGTCACAGCTCTCCCTCTGAATTCGTGTCGCTTCGGCCGCTGGCGTGGCCCTCCTGGAAGGCCGTCCAGATGTCGCGTTCGCGTTCCGGGTCCGGGGCGCGGTACGGCGGCGGCGTCGTCGCAGTGGCGGCGCTCGCGGTGGTCGGCGCCGTGGCGGCGCGACGGCGGCGCTGCGGCAGCTCCGGCGCGGCCCCGGCGGCGGTCGGCGCGGTGGGGCCCGCGTCCCAGTCGGCCTGGGCGTCCTGCGCGGCCTGGGCAGCCGGTGCGGGCCGCTTGGCGACCTGGGGAGCCACGGTGGGCATCGGAGCCATCGCCGACGGGGGCTCGGCTTCCTGGTCGATCGAGGTCAGCAGGTTCGGGGGAACAGACACCACAGCGCGCACCCCGCCATAGGGAGACGGATGGTCGATGGAGACGTGGAACCCGTAGTCGGCGACCAGGCGGCCGATGGCGGCGAAGCCCTGGGACGGCGGGTCACCGAGTTCGGTGAGCATCACTTCCTGCTGCTCACCGGAGGTCAGCCGGACACCCCGGGCGAGAGCCTCCGAGGTCATGCCCATGCCCGCATCGTCGATCGTGATGCAGACGCTGCCGTTGCCGGTCTGGATCAGGCTGACCTCCACGGCGAGGTCGTCCCGCGAGTGCTCCAGCGCGTTGGCCATGAGCTCGGCGCAGACCACCGCGATGGGCTCGGCCGCGCGCCCGACCACACCGATGTCGGAGGAGCCGAGCCGAGAGTTGATCTTGACGCGGTCGAAGCCGCGCAGTCGCGACGAGGCGCCCTGCACGACCTCCGCCACGTAGGTGTCCTTGCGGACGTGGCCCGGCCAGGCCCCGCAGACGATGGCGGTCCGCTGGATGAGGCGCAGGTTCTGCTCGTTGAGGTGGTCCGTGGCGAGCAGCCGCTCGGTCAGGCGCCGCGGCGCGCTGAACTCGTTCTGCAGGGCCTCGATCTCCGTCTGCAGACGGTACGACAGGGCCTGCGAGTCCTGGCTCGAACCGCGCAGCGCCGCCCGGGCCGCGGCGTCCACCCGACGGCGTTCCTTGAGGACGATGCCGGTCACGACCTCGATCACGGAATCGACGAGCTCCGCGCCCTCCGACCCCGCCAGGTCTTCGTGCAGGAGCCCCGGGACGGGGAGATGGGAGCTGATCAGGTGCAGCGCGAGGGAGGGAAGCCGGACGGAGCGCAGGTGACGCACTTCGTCGCGGAGCCCGGCCTCGCGGGCTGCCGCGTCCTGCGCCTGGGAGTCCGCGGTGAGCCGGCGCTGGTCGGCGGACCGGGCGAGCTCCTCGGCGGACCGGGCCAGCTCTTCGGCGGACTTCAGAGATGCCGCCAGCACCTGGTTGCGACGGGCGAGTTCCCTGCGCGATCGTGCCAGCAGCAGCGCTGCGATGGCTATGAGAACAGCCACGGCGCCCAGCCCGAGAGCCAGTTCTGAGTGGGATGTCACGGGGGAGGGGTCCTAGGGGGTAGGGGTTGGGCCCCGGGTTCGGCTCGGCGGGGCGCCGGCCTCCGGGACGCCAGCGGACGAGGGAGGTGGTGCAGACCTCGCGGCAGGTTGTGGCTGCTGCGAAGCGCGCTCAGGCCGGTCAGGGGAGCCGCCTGAGCAGCGAGTGGCCGGCCACGCCCGCGGGGATCTCTCGCGGCGCTGCCGGCGCGGCGGCTCCATCGGAGGAACGTGCCTCCGACGGCCGACGGTTCATCAGCAGCGGTGCTTCCACCGGTCTCTGACAGGGCCGCCACACGATGCCTGCCGCAGATACCAGGTGATCAGGTCCATCAGAACTCCGTTGAGGACAATGGGAAGCCGGTGCCAGTACTGGCCGGGCGCTGTCGCGCCTCGGTCGTGCCATGCCAAAGCCCCGCCAGCTTACGCGAAGTTGATCTCCTCACGCAGTAGGGGGTGGGCCATAACTCAGCGTCAACTCCCCATGGCCGTTGGTAGATGACGCCCCTTCACCCGTCCGGCACCCCACCGATTGCCGGTCGCTCTCAGTTCTGACGACCATCCGGCCGAGGCGCGTGGGAGGCGCCGCGAGGCCACGGTGCCTTGCGAGCCCCGCTGTGTCCTTCCGGCAGCCCGGCTGCGCTTTCGGGCAGTTCGGGGAGGGCGAACGGGCGGCCGTCGGTGCCTGCGCGGGGGGACCTCCGGTCCTGTCCGCGAGAGACCGGGCGGGCCAGGGTGGTGGCGTGAGGCGGCGCGCGTATCCCATCAGGGGCGATGCGCCATGCCTCCGCGGTCCCGCGGCCGCGCCGGACGAGTGCCGGTCGGCGGGGGCCCTTCAGCTCTGTACGCCCGATGCCCCGCGCGGTCCGAGAGTCCCGCGCCGGAGAGGACCCTGCCGGTGAGCGTCAGTGAGACTCGGTCCCGTGCCGACCGCGGGGAGTGCCCCGAGTGCGGTGCGGCCCTCCAGCCGGAGCGCTCGTTCTGCGACGCCTGCGGTGCCTTCCTGAGCTGGTCCGCCGAGTCCGACACCGGGCCGGCCGACACCGCGAAAGCCGGCAAAGCAAAAGCCGACAAAGCGACAGCCGGCCAGGTGGCGGCCGGCAGCGGCCGGGCGGGCGAGGAGCCCGGCGCCGCGAAGGCGACGACGGCGGCGCCGGCGGCAGCCGCGGCCGAGCCCGCCGCCGGCGCACCGAGCCCCGCTCCCGTGCGCGAGGTCCCCGCCCGCGAGGTTCCCGCGCGTCAGGTGGAGGCCGACACCACCGAGATGCCGCCGGTGAGCCTGGCCGACGTGCTCGCGACGGAGCGGGCGCAGGCCCTCCTGGTGCCCGTGCCCGATCCCGCCGGGGTCGGCCCCGCAGTGGCGCCGGTGCTGCCGGGGCGGCCGCAGGAGAACGGCCCGCGGGTCAGGGGGGTGGTCGAGGATCAGGTCCTGGACGGGATCGCCTGCCCGTGGTGCTCCACCGTGAACCCGCGCGAGCGGCACTTCTGCCGCCGCTGCGCCACCCGCTTCTCGACGGCCGAGCCCATCCAGGCCCACCGCCCCTGGTGGCGCCGAGTGCTCGACTTCCGCGGCCGCGAGGCACCCTGGGCCGGGCAGCGGCCGCGACTGAGCCGGGGCCCGTGGCAGCTGGTGCGCTGGATCGTCACGGGCGTGCTGGTGATCGCCCTGGTCTGCACGGCGGTGATCTGGACCGGACCGGCCGTGCAGGCGGTCAGCGACCACTTCGCTGACCCGGCCCCGATCCAGGTGGACTCGATGACGGCCTCGCACTCCTACCCGGGCCACGGCCCCGAGCTGACCATCGACCGCCAGTCCAACACCTGGTGGGGCAACGGCTATGCCGGACAGCCGGTGGACACCTGGCTGGAGGCCAAGTTCACCGCACCGGTCCGCCTGCTGGACGTGATCATCACCCCCGGCACCGGGACCTCCCCCGAGGAGCTGGACGCACAGGCCCGACCGCACCAGGTCGACCTGGTGACCACCGACAACGGCGGCCAGAAGACCACCACGCACATCGAGCTCTCCCCCGACGGTCCGCAGACCTTCAGCCTCCGCCTCCACCAGGTGGTCAGCGCCCGGCTGGTGATCCTCAGCGCCTACGGGGCGGCCGCGGACAAGCAGGTCGCGATCGGCGAAGTCGAGTTCTTCGGCACGACGAAGTGAGCACCGCCCCGGTCCGCACGCCGAGTACGCACCGCGAACCGGGTACTCAGGCCAGCGTGGAGCACTCCCGCACGGCCCGTTCCCAGTACTGGTCGAGCCGTTCGGGTGCCTCGCCGCTGCGGATCGCTTGGGCGAGCCCGGCCAGCGTCCGGGCGGGTGCGGCCAGGTCGCGCTGCCCGGTGTAGAAGTCCAGGGCCGCGTCCAGCTCGCGGGCGGCCTCGGCGGATCGCAGCTCGTGCAGCGCCCGGCCCGCCGCGACCTGGAGCTGTGCGATGGCGTAGCTGAAACCGATCGTCCGGTACAGCCCGATGGCGCGCCGGTAGGCCGCCAGGGCCTTCGCCCAGTCGCCCAGCTCGGCGTGGTCCTCGGCCAACTCGCGCAGGGCGAGGGCCAGACCGTGCTGGGAAGGCGCGTCGGCCGCCGCGCCGTTCGGGGTGTCGTAGGTGAGCACCACCCGCTCATGGACGGCGGCGGCCTCCTCGGCGCGGCCCATCATGCGCAGCGCCGTCGCCCGGTTCCGCTCGGCGACCCAGCGGCCGAGGGGGAAGTCCGCCTCGATCATCAGGGCGGCCGCCCGCGCGGACTCCGCCGCGGACTCGGGCAGCGACCGGAGCCGGCGCAGCGCCGCGGCCCGGTACATCGCCGCCCACGCCTGCTGCAGGACATCCCCGGCGGCCCGCGCCGCCGCCGCGGCCCGCTCGGCGACCTCGACCGCCTCGGCGTGCTGGCCGGTGCTGCAGCTGAGCGCCCAGCTGAGGTAGTTGAGGTGGACGGCGGCGGCCGGCAGATCGTCCAACGCGGCGGCCGCGGCGGCGGAGAACCCGAACAGCTCACACCAGTACGCCTGGTGCAGGCGGACGTCCGAGTACCAGTGCATGGCCACGGCCGTGTCGAGCACCAGACGGTGCTCGCCCTGCTCCGCCGCCCACCGGACCGCCTCGGTCCAGTGGGCGAACTCGCCGTCGAGCCAGTCGGCGGCGCCGCTCCACCCCTGCCCGGAAGCCGGCCGCTGCGCGGCGGGGTCGAAGGCGTGCCCGGCCTCGATCGCCGTCCCCAGCAGCGCGCTCATCAGCCGGACCCGCGCCCGCTCGCGCTCGGCGGCCGGCTCGTCGCGGGCCAGCGCCTCGCCCGCGAAGAGCCTGACCAGGTCGTGGAAGCGGTAGCGGAAGGCGGCGTGCGCGGGTTCCAGCAGGCCGACCTCGACCAGGCCCTCCAGCAGCTCCTCGGCGGCGGGGGCCGACAGGTCGCACAGCGCCGCCACCGTCTGCGGCCCGAAGTCGGCGCCCGGCACCAGGGCCAGCCGCCGGAAGAACGTCTGCCGGTCGGCGGCCAGTTGCCGGTAGGAGTGCTGGAACGCCGCCCGCACCTGCAACTCGCCCGCGGCCATGCCGTCCAGCCGCCGCTCCTCGTCGCGTAGTTGCTCCGCGAGGAGCTCGGCACTGCCGTCCTCGGCGACGGCCAGCCGGCGGCCCACGATCCGCAGGGCGAGCGGCAGGTAGCCGCAGAGCGAGGCCAGTTCGGCGAGTTGGCGCCGGGGCCGCGGACCGCCGATCCGTTCGAGCAGCGCGATGGCGTCCGCCGCCGGCAGCACCTCCAGCAGCAGCCGTTCGGCGCCTTCCAGGCCGGCCAGCGCGCGGCGGCTGGTGACCAGGGTGAGGCAGTGCGGGCCGCCGGGCAGCAGCGGGCGGACCTGCCTCTCGTCGAGGGCGTTGTCGAGCAGCACCAGCACCCGCCGCTCGGAGAGCAGCGACCGGTAGAGCCGGGTCCGCTCGGCCGTCTCCAGCGGCAGCCGGTCGTGCGGCACGCCGAGCGAGCCCAGCAGCCGGGCCAGCGCCTCGTCGGTGGTCAGCGGGCGGACGTCCACGCCTCGTAGGTCCAGGTAGAGCGCGCCGTCCGGGAAGCGCCGGCCCAGCTCCTCGGCCAGCCGCAGCGCGAGCGAGGTCTTGCCGAGGCCGGGCTGCCCGGAGGCGATGACCAGGGTGGAGCCGCGGCCGGCCGTGAAGGCGCCGGCCTCGGCCACCGCGCGCAGGCGGTCGAGCTCGGCGCGCCGGCCGGTGAAGTCGGTGGGCGCGGCCGGCGGACGGGACGACAGCGCGGTCAGCGGCCACGCTGCCGGTGCCGGTGTCGGTGACGGTGCGCCAGTCGGCTGGGCCGATCCCGCGGCTGCCGCCGCCCCCGGCCCGGCATGGGCTGGGGCGGCAGCCGCGGATCCCGGGCCGGCCCCGGTGGCGGACCCGCTCCCGGGGTGGGCGGCCGCGGCGTTCTTCCGCTGCGCGGTACGCGTGCGGCCGCTGGCGGCGACGGCCAGGAAGGCCGACCGGTCCTGCGGCGTGAGCCCGAGCGCTTCGGCCAGCGCCCGGGCCGACCGGTCCTGCGGGGCCCGGCTGCGCCCGGTCTCCAGTTCGCTGATCGCCCGCACGCTCAGTGCCGAGGCGGCGGCCAGCTCACTCTGGGTGAGCCCCGCCGACTGGCGGTGGGCGATCAGCAGGCGGCCGAAGCTGACCGTCGGCGTCTGCTGGTTCGAATTGTGTACGACCATGGTGGATCGGCCCCCCTGTTCTGCTGACCCGGACGCAAGCACCCGACGCACCGAACGTGAAGAGCCAGTGACAGAAAAATACAAGATCATCAGTTCGCCTATGAACCTGGGGCCCCGTCAGCGCGTCTCGAGGAGAGGGGGACCCTGGAACGGCCGCGCGGGTGCGGACCGATGAACAGGACGGGAACGGCAGGAGACAGGATGGAGACGCGGCACGGGATGGCGGATCGGCGCGGAACAGTGCGGTTCGGGGAACTGCTCCGGCGGCATCGCAAGGCGGCGGGGCTGACGCAGGAGTCGCTCGCGGCCGCGGCGGAGCTGAGCTCGCGGACGGTCGGCAACCTGGAGCGGGCCCGCGCGAAGGTGCCCCAGCGGCGTTCGGTGGCGGCTCTGGCCGACACGCTGCAGCTGACCGGCGAGCCGCGCAGCGAATTCCTGCGCGCCGCGATCGCCGAACGGATGCCGCGCGCCGGTGAGCCGGTGCCGGGCGTCCGGCCCGCCCAGCTGCCGCCCGAGTTGTCCGACTTCACCGGGCGGGCGGAGGCGGTGGCCGAGCTGTGCGCGATCCTCGGGCCGCACGGGCCGGCCGCCACGGGGGCAGCCGGCCCGGTCCGCCCCGAGGCCCGCCCGCGGGTCGCGGTGCTCACCGGCCCCGCCGGCGTGGGCAAGACCGCGACCGCCGTCCGCGCAGCCCACCGGGCACGTGAGCACTTCCCGGACGGGCAGCTCCACCTCGACCTGCGGGGCAGCGCCCCGGTCCCGGCCACCACCGGCCAGCTGCTCGGCACCCTGCTGCGCACCCTCGGCGTCCCCGCGACGCAGGTCCCCGCCGCGGCGGCGGACCGCTGGGAGCGCTACCGGGCGCTGGTGGCCGGCCGTCGCTTCCTACTCGTCCTGGACGACGCCGCGGACACCGCCCAGGTGGCGGCGGTGCTGCCCGCCTCCGCGACCTGCGCGGTGCTGGTCACCAGCCGGGTCCGGCTGCGCGGACTGCCGGGTGCCACTCTCGTCGGGCTGGGCCCGCTGCCGCGGGCCGAGGCGGGCGCGTTCCTCGCCAGGCTGGTGGGTCCCGCCCGGACGGCGGCCGAGCCGGCGGCGGCGGCGGCCGTCCTGACGGCCTGCCAGGGGCTGCCGCTGGCGCTGCGCGTGGTCGGGGCCCGGCTGGCGGCCCGGCCGGCCTGGGGCATCGCGGCCCTGGCCGGCCGGCTCGCCGACCCGAGGCGGCTGCTGGACGAGCTGACGGCCGGCGACCTGTCGGTCCGTCGGGCCCTGCGGGAGAGCTACCTGGCGCTGCCCGCCGAGCAGGAGCGCTCCGGGGCCTTCGCCGCCGCACTCTTCCGACTGATCGGCACCCTGCCGGGCGAGCGGATCCACGGGCGCGTCCTGGTCGCCCGCTCCGGCTTGCCGGAGGACGAGGTCAGGGCGGCGCTGGCGGCGCTGGCGGACCGCCACCTGCTCGAACCGGTCGACGAGCACGACGCGGGCGAGCTGCCTGGACCACTGGACGCGCTCGGCCCGTTGGACGCACCCGGCCCGATGGACGCGCTCGGCCCGCTGGAGACGCTCGGCCCGCTGGAGACGCTGGACACCCGCGGCGCCCTCGGGACGCTCGGGCCCCTCGGATCGCGCGGCGCCCGCGCTCCCGAGCACCCCTGGGCCTACCGGATCGACCCGCTGGTCAAGTGCTTCGCCACCGAACTCGCGGGCCCTGCGGGTGCCGTGGCCACCACCGGCGCGGGAGCCGCCGCCAGGGCCGTCACGGGCACCGGCAGAGACGCCGGGGCAGCGCTTCGGGCAACCGATCCGGCTCGGGAGGTCCCCGGCAAGTCCCTGGCAGCTTCCTGGTAGGTACCTGGTAAGTGCCTGGTAGGAGCCGCCCGCCAGACTTCCGGGCAACCGCCCGGGACCGAAGGGGCGGTCCGCAAGGGCAACCCGACAGTTCCCCCTGCCTTGTCCCGCCACCGCACCTACGCCCCACCGGAGACTGATCCATGTCCGTGCAGCGCATCGCCGTCCGCATCCAGGCCGACGACCCCATCTCGCAGTCGGGAGTCGCCGCCCAGCTGCGGATCCGGCCCGAACTGCGGCTGCTGGAGGCTGCCGACACCGAGCACGCGGACGCGGTGCTGGTGGTCGCGGAAAGCGTGGACCAGCAGGTCGCCACCCAACTGCGCAGCCTGCGGCGCACCGTGCCCTCGGCGCTGGTCCTGGTGGTGTCGACGATGGACGACGCGGCGATGGCCACGGCCGTGGAGTGCGGGGTGGTCGGGCTGGTCCGCCGCGCCGAGGCGACCGCCGACCAGTTGGTCCGCACCCTCGCGGCGGCGGTGCGCGGTGAAGGGGCCATCCCGCCCGACCTGCTGGGCCGGCTGCTCCAGCAGATGGGCCGGCTGCAGCGGCAGATCCTGGACCCGCGCGGGCTCTCCTTCTCCGGCCTGCACCAGCGCGAGATCGAGGTGCTGCGACTGGTCTCCGAGGGCCACGACACCCGCGAGATCGCCAAGCACCTCGCCTACTCCGAGCGCACGGTCAAGAACGTGCTGCACGACGTCACCAGCCGCCTCCAGCTGCGCAACCGCTCGCACGCCGTCGCCTACGCCATGCGCCAGGGCCTGATCTGACGCCAGCTCGGCGCGTTCCCTGCCCGAACGGGCACCGCCCCCTGCCCGCGAGCCCGCACCAGCGCCCGCTCCGGTCCCGGCCGGGGACGGGCAGGCTCAAAGGTGCGGCCAGGTCGGTCGGATCCGCCGGGCCGGCCGGAGCAGACGAGGGGTAGACGGAAACCGATGATCCACGAGGTCGACGAGGCCCTGCACACACTGCTCCGCGACGACGTCCTCGGCGGCGGGGAGATCGAGGTGGCGTTCGACGCCCCGACCAAGGACTGGTCGGCTCGTCGCACCGGGCCGACCATCAACGTCTTCCTCTACGACCTGCGCGAGGACCTCGGCATGCGCCAGGTGGGCGGCGTGCGCGAGTACGGCCCGGCGGGCGAGGTCGTGGCCGAGCACGAACCGCCGCGCTGGTACGCGCTCTCCTACCTGGTGACGGCCTGGACCGCCCGTCCGCAGGACGAGCACCGGCTGCTCTCCGCGCTGCTGGCGGGCCTGCTGCGCCAGTCGGCCCTGGTGCCGGAGCGACTCGCGGGCAGCATCGCCGAGTTCGGCCTGCCGCTGCCGTACACGGTCGCCGTGCCGCCGGCCGAGAAGCGCGCGCTGGCCGAGATCTGGTCGGCGCTCGGCGGTGAACTCAAGCCCTCGCTGGACCTGGTGGTCAGCGCACCGCTGGCCGCTGCCCGCCACCAGGCCGCGCCGCAGGTCACCGACGCGCTGCTGCTGAGCGTCGCCGACGTCGCCACGGACGAGCAACTGGAGGTCAGGCGGCTGCGCTTCGAGGACGAGCCGGACCGCTCGGCGCTGCCGGCCGCAACGCCGCTCGGCGCCCGCCGGGCCCGCGGGGCGGCCGCCCGCACGGCCCGGCCGGGGCGAATCGGCGGAGCGGGGCACGACGCGTGAGGACGACGGCGACAGTGTCCGGAACTTCGCCCGGAACGCAGTACCTGCTCCAGCGCCTGGCCCTGGTCGAGCACCGGGTCCGCGCGGCCGTCGCGGCGCGGCAGGCCACCGACCCCAAGCCGGACGACGCCTTCCGCGGCCTCTACCTCTCCGCAGAGTCGGCGCAGCGGCTGCTCGACCGGGCCGCCCCCGAGGATCCGCCGGCCCTCGACCCGGACCCCGCGTCCGGCGCGTCCGGCGCGGCCGGCGAGCGCGAGGCCGTCGAGCGCGCGGCCGTCGAGGCCGTCGAGCGCGCGGCCGTCGAGGCCGTCGAGCGCGCGGCCGTCGAGGCCGTCGAGCGCGCGGCCGTCGAGGAGTGGGCCGACCAGGCCGAGGCCGCCGGCGCCGTGCTCCCGCTGCGCGCGCTGGCCGCCGACTTCGGCCTCGGCCCGCTGGACACCGAGCTGCTGCTGATCGCCCTGCTCCCGGACGCCGACGCCCGCTTCGAGCAGCTCTACGGCTACCTCAACGACGACGTGTCGCGCCGTCGAGCCAGCACCGGCCTGGCCCTCGAACTGCTCGGCGCGAGCCCGCTGCAGGAGTCCGTCCGCTCCCGGCTGTCGCCCGCCGCTCCCCTGGTGGCGGGCGGCCTGCTGCTGGTCGAGGAGCCCGACCGCCCCTTCCTCAGCCGCCCGCTGCGAGTCCCCGACCGGGTGGTCGCGCACCTGCTCGGCGAGCACCATCCCGACCCCGAGCTGCGCGGCCTGCTGACCACCGCGGCCAAGCTCCCCTCCTCCCCCGCCGCCGCTGCCCTCGCCGAGGCGCTGGCCTGCGGCGTCCGGCTGGTCTACCTGCGCGAGCAGGGCGGCGGTTCGGCCGCCGCCGTGGCCGCCACCGCACTGCGCCTGGCGGGCCGCCCCGCTGTCTGCCTGGACCTCGCCGCGCTGGCCGCCGAACCGCACCCCGAGTTGCTGCTGCCGAGCGCGGCCCGCGAGGCACGGCTGCGCGGCGGCGGCCTGGTGGCCGGCCCGGTCGACGCCCTGGAGCCGGCTGGCCGCCCCGAACGGGCCCGGCTGCTGCGGCGGTTGGCCCAGCTCCCGGTACCGGTGCTGCTGACCGGCCACACCGCCTGGGACCCGCTCTGGGCCGAGGACAGCCCGTTGCTGCTGACGGCCCCTCAACTCGCCGTCGAGGAGCGGGCCGTGCTCTGGCGGGACGCGCTGGCCGGCGCCGCCGTCGACCCGTCGACCGACCCCGCCGGACTGCTCGCCCCCTACCTGCTGAGCCCCGACCAGCTGCGCCGCGCCGCCCAGGCCGCGGGCCGGCAGGCCCTGCTCGACGGCGGCGTCCCGATCGACGCACGCCACCTGCGCACCGGCGTGCGCGCCCAGAACGCCGCCGGCCTGGAGCGCCTCGCCCGCCGGGTCGAGCCCGCCGTCGGCTGGGACGACCTGGTTCTGCCGCCCGCCACCGCCGAGCAGTTGGGCGACCTCGCGCTGCGCGCCCGGCACCGCGACCAGGTGCTCGGCGCCTGGCGGATGCGCCCGGGCGGCGGCCGCGGCCGGGGCGTGATGGCACTGTTCGCGGGCGACTCGGGGACCGGCAAGACGATGTCCGCCGAGGTGGTCGCCGCCGACCTCGGCCTGGACCTCTACGTGGTCGACCTCTCCACCGTGGTCGACAAGTACGTCGGCGAGACCGAGAAGAACCTGGAACGCATCTTCACCGAGGCCGCCGGTATCAACGGCATCCTGCTCTTCGACGAGGCCGACGCCATCTTCGGCAAGCGCTCCGAGGTCAAGGACGCCCACGACCGCTACGCCAACATGGAGAGCGCCTACCTGCTCCAGCGCATGGAGTCCTTCGACGGCATCGCCATCCTCACCACCAACCTGCGCGCCAACCTGGACGAGGCCTTCACCCGCCGCCTCGACGTCATCGTCGACTTCCCCGTCCCCGACCCGGTCGGCCGCCGTGCCCTCTGGGACCGCTGCCTCGGCCCCGCCGTCCCCCGCGCCGACGACCTCGACCTCGACTTCTGCGCCCGCTTCGAGTTGGCGGGCGGCTCGATCCGAGCGTGCGTGGTCACCGCCGCGTACCTCGCGGCGGCGGGCGAGCGGCCGGTGGGGATGGGCGATCTGGTGGCGGCGGTGCAGCGGGAGTACCGGAAGCTGGGGCGACTGGTGCTGCCGAGCGAGTTCGGGGCGTGGGGGGATGCCCCGACCTGGTGAGGCAACGACCGGTAGCCCGGCTTCGCGCTTTGGAAGCACCGCTCACCGTCGTCCGTCCACGACGTGGGCAGATACAGACGGCGGTCGATCAGCGTGCGTCCGCGGCCTGTCGCGTAGGTGAGGAACACCCCGATCTGGGAGTTCTCGGTGCGTCCCACGGTGCCGGAGTTCTGCCGCTGGACCTCGGCCGAACGGACCCCCCTTCTTCAGGAAGCCGGTGTCATCGACGATCAGGACGGCATCCCGGTCACCCAGGTGCTCGATGACGAAGTCACGCACGCTCTCCAGAACCTCGTCGGCGTACCACCTGATCCGGTTCAGCGGCCGGTGGATGCGATCGGGACCGGCATGCCCGGTCTCCTCCGCCAGCGTCCAGCCGTTCTTCCGCTCCAGTGGAGCAACCAGCCCCCGCATATAGGCCAGCGCCGACTGACACGGCTCCTCCCGGCTAAACCGGTGCACAAACCGCTCATGCACCGCCTCGATCTCACCCGCCCACAACCTGACATCACCAAGGTCCCCACCCGAAACTGCATCAACGACCAAGCCGACCACCAGTCACGGCAAGCACCGTTGCAGTACCAGCACGGATCTCAGCTCGCCTCCGCACACGACGAAGCAGGCCCCGCCCCCGCTCGATCGCGGGGACGGGGCCTGCCATGGGCACAGGGGATCACCCGAAGTTGCCGAAGTCCCTCATCTGCTCCATCGTACTCTCCCTGCTCCTCTCCGAGAGCTCCTTGATGGCCTGGTCCAGAGCCTCGTCACGAGTCTTCCGGAGTTTCCCGTAGGCCTGGGGGCTGACCTCTTCGATCTTCTTGACGGCGTCCGCGCCGTCGCCGATTTTCTTGGCCGTCCCCAGAAGTCCGGCGCCCGTCGAGACAGCCTTGACCGCCACCTTGGCGGGAGGCGGGATTATCGGGAGGAAATCCACAGCCTTGCCGATCGCCCCACCCGCCGCCACGGAGCCGAGGATGCTCCCCTCAAATTCCTGCTTCTTCGCCGCCAGTGTGTCATCGAATTGCTCCCGAAGCCTCCGGCCCTCCTCCGGACTCACGTGCTGTGCGGACTGGTTCACTGCCTGGAGCACCTTATCTTCACCCTCAAGCGCGACCCAGGCAGCCCAACGCATCCCTTCCCACATGCTCTCTGAACTCGGCATAGACCCGGTGAGCCCGGCGGCACGACCAGTGACAGCCGACTTCACTCCCTCCCCCAGCCCAGTCAAGAGCGGGTTCTCCGGCGTGTGTTCGACCATCTTCTGCCGGGCCAACTGCGACAGCAGGTCGGCGGCCCCGTGCCCCGGACCGCCCAGGGACGGTTCGAGATTGCTGCTACTCGGTTGCCGCTGACTCATCTGCCGCACCATCTCGCTTGGAAGGGGGCGGGCGGACCGCGCGTGTGGCGCCGCGAGGGAACTGACGACTTGCTTGCCGATGGCGTCGGCCAGCTCCTGCGCGCCAGCCTTGCTGTCCTCGTAGACACGAGTCTTTTCATCGGCTGTGAAGTCTTGGATCACACTCTTGGCTTTGATCTCCACCGCCACCGCCGCCGCGACACCGAGGGGCGCGCGCATAAGGGTTTTGACGGATTCGAATACCGAGATATCGTACTGTTTGAAGAATGCCCGAACGCTCGGCTCGTTGCTCAAATCCCGAGTTTTCTGCGGATCCTGCGCATCCTTGAGGCTCACCCGCCGCTGGATCGCGCCCTCAACCGGGCCGCCGCCCATTTCGGTGGGTGCCGCATTCTGCTGCGGAAGCGACGTGCTGCTCCGCATCACCCGCGTCGCATTGGCCTCTGCTTCGCGTTCGAAACGGTCGCTGGGGTCGCTGACGGAAAGCCCCCGGCCGTTGTCGGTCCCTGCGACCGGGCCCTGGCTCTGCTGGATCACGTGCGTGAGTTCGTGGACGAGGGTCACCGGGTTGGAGACATCGCCGACCACGTGGGAGCCGGAGGTGAGGGCGAGGGCGCCCTCACTGTTGGCGGCCTTGATGTCGCTGGGGCTGTCGTGGATCCGGACGCGCTGGAAGGCGCCCTGCGCCACCCCCATCCGGTCCTCCATGTTCGTGCGCACGGGCTCCGCCAAGGAGCGGCCGCTAGAGCCCAGGACGTCGTGCAAGGCCGAGCGCTGCACAGCGGCCGAGTGGCCGCATGAGTCGCTGTGGGCGTGTTGCTCCTGGCCGAGCGCGGCGGTGACGGCGGCGTTGCCGGCGGCCCGTTGGAGGGCGAGGAGTTCGGCGGCCGCAGGGGTCTCGCTGGAGCGTGGGGTCGTGCGCCGGGCGCGCGGGTCGGCGCGGTCCGGGTGTTCGTCGTGGGCGCGCATGGACGGGCTCCTGGGTGTGGGTGGACGTCGAGTCAAGCCTTGGCGTGGACGGCTCGGGTGGTAAATGCCGAGACGGGCAGGCACGGGGGCAGCGACGACTGCCCGGATGGGCGCGTGCCTGATCGGGCAGCAGGTGGTGCCCCACCCCCTGCCCCGCGGGCGTTTCAGGGGATGGGGGCGCTGGGCGAGGCTCTGAGTGGATCGGAGTCCACCGAAGAGGAGTGCCAAGGATGCCGTCGTACCTGTCCCCAGGCGTGTATGTGGAGGAGGTCTCCAGCGGACCTCGCCCGATCGAAGGGGTCGGCACGTCCGTGGCCGCCTTCGTCGGGTTCGCCGAGAAGGGGCAGTTCCACACGCCCACGCTGGTGACCACGTGGAGCCAGTACGTGCAGGCCTTCGGCGGGTTCACCGAGGGGGCCTACCTGGCGCACTCGGTGTACGGGTACTTCGCCAACGGCGGCGGTATCGCGTACGTGGTGCGGGTCGGCTCGGAGGTCGGCGAGGCGGCGAAGGCCAAGAGCGCGCTTGCCAAGCCGAAGGCGCTGCCGGTCGGCGAGGCCGTGGCGCTGGGCGCGTTCAAGGTCGCCGCGCTGGCCGGGGTCGAGGGTGAGCTCACCGTCGAGGTGGCCGAGGCCGAGGGTGAGAGCCCGAGCGAGGACCGGTTCAAGCTGGTCGTCAAGCAGGGCGGCAAGCCGGTCGAAACCTTCGACGTATCGGCCAAGAAGAGCGCCCGCAACTACGTGGTGACGCAGGTCAAGGAGCGCTCGGCGCTCATCCTGCTCGAGGAGGCGGCGGCCGCCGGCGGTGCGCTGGCGAAGCCGCAGAAGCAGACCGTCACGCTCGCCGTGCCGGCCGGCCCGGCCGAGGTGGTGCCGACCGGTATCTCGGTGGCCGAGTACGTGGGCGACGCCGACGCCCGCACCGGGTTCGCGGGCCTGGAGGCGATCGACGAGATCACCATGCTCGCCGTGCCCGACCTGATGGCCGCCCACCAGCAGGGTCTGATCGACGCCGAGGGCGTCAAGGCCGTGCAGAGCGCGATGATCACCCACTGCGAGCTGATGGGCGACCGCATCGCGGTGCTGGACCCGCTGCCGGACATGACGCCCCGCCAGGTCCGTGAGTGGCGGCAGGAGGGCGCCGGCTACGACTCCAAGTACGCCGCGCTCTACTACCCGTGGATCAAGGTCTTCGACCCGGCCAGTGGCCAGAACCGGTTCGTCCCGCCGAGCGGCCACATGCTGGGCGTCTGGGCGCGCAACGACAGCGAGCGCGGCGTGCACAAGGCGCCCGCCAACGAGGTGGTGCGCGGGGCGATCGACCTGGCGGTCAACGTCACCAAGGGCGAGCAGGACCTGCTGAACCCGATCGGCGTCAACTGCATCCGGGCGTTCCCCGGCCGCGGCATCCGGATCTGGGGCGCCCGCACGCTCTCCTCCGACCCGGCCTGGCGCTACATCAACGTCCGCCGGCTCTTCAACTACATCGAGGAATCGATCCTGCTGGGCACCCAGTGGACCGTCTTCGAGCCCAACGACGAGCTGCTCTGGATCAGCATCCGGCGCGACCTGACCGCCTTCCTCACCGAGGAGTGGCGGCGCGGCGCGCTCTTCGGGGCCACCGCCGCCCAGGCGTTCTACGTGAAGTGCGACGCCGAGACCAACCCGCCGTCCTCGGTCGACCTCGGCCAGGTCGTCTGCGAGATCGGCATCTGCCCGGTGAAGCCCGCCGAGTTCGTGGTCTTCCGGCTGGCGCAGTTCTCGGACAGCACCAGCCTGGTCGCCGAGTAGCCGTAGTTCCCCAGAATCCCAGCAGACTCAGAAAGGCGGTGGTCCGAGATGACGGACGCCGGTTACGCGGTTGCCACCCATATCTTCACGGTCAAGCTCGGTGCCTACGAGGTGGAGACCGTCCAGGAGGTGAGCGGGCTCTCCTTCGAGCTCGACTCGATCGACCACGCCGAGGTGACCAGCGCCGGCAAGCTGCTGGTCCGCAAGCTCGCGGGTGCGCGCAAGGGCGGCGAGGTCACGATTTCCCGCGGCGTCGACACCAGCTCGACGTTCACCGAGTGGCTCAAGAAGTCACTGATCAGCGGCGACGTGGCCTCAGCCCGGCAGACGATCTCGATCATCATCAAGGACTCGGCGGACAAGACGATCCGAACGATCAACCTGCAGAAGGCATGGGCGAAGAAGTGGGAGGGGCCGACCCTCACGGCCGGCGGAGCCACGGCCGCCATCGAGAAGGTCACCCTGGTCTTCGAGGATGTTGACTTCGCATGAGGCGACGTACGGTCGCGGGCGGGGCAGCCGGGTTCGACCCCGAAGAGGCATTCGAGGAGGCCGCCCCGCCCGCGGTGGCAGCGGTCGAACCGCTGCGCACCGAGTTCGAGTTCGAGCTGCCGCGCGGCTACGTCGACGCGGGGGGCACGGTGCACCGGCACGGCTCGATGCGGCTGGCGACCGCGCGCGACGAGCTGATGCCGCTGATCGACCTGCGGGTGAAGAGCAACCCGGCGTACCTGACCGTGGTACTGCTCGGCACGGTGATCACCCGGCTCGGCACGCTGTCCGCCCCGGGGCCCGGCGTGGTGGAGGAGCTGTTCGCCTCCGACCTCGCCTTCCTGCAGGACTTCTACCGGCGGATCAACGCGGAGGGGCACACCCGCGCCGCCGTGACCTGCCCGTCCTGCGAGAGCCCGTTCGAAGTCGACCTCGCGGGCGGGCGCCTGGGGGAATCGTGACGTACGCGGCCGACCGTCTGTACGAGGAGGCCGCGTACATCGCGTACCACTTCCACTGGCAGCAGGAGCAGATCCTCGACCTGACGCATGCCGAACGGGTGCGCTGGGTCGAGGAGATCGCGCGGATCAACACCAGGATCAACGAAGGATGAGTGAGCGGACGTGGCACTGCGAGACCGACTGGGACGGCGACGCCCCGGGCGCGCGCCCGCGGTGGACGCGTCCGGATCCGCGCCGGTGGACGGGCCGGTGGACGGGCCCGTTGACGCACCTGTCGACGCACCGGCGGCCACCGTGGGCGACCACGCGGGTGGCGGAGCTGCCCGGGCCGAGTGGCGTGCGCTGCCCGCGATCCAGCGGGCCTCGGCGGGCGCTGGGCCGGCCTCGGGCGACCTGGACGACCCCGACCGGTTCGTGAGCCGGCTGGCGACCCGGCAGAACCCCTCCTTTCACGGCTCGCTCGGCCACCTGGTCAGCTCCTCGGCACCGGCCGGCCTGCTGCACGGCGTGCTGCGCCCGGTGGCCGGGGTGCCGGTGCAGCGGGCGGGCGAGGAGGCGTTGAGCTATGTGCGGCCGCTGCCCGAGCAGGCGGCGGACGGGGCGAGCGGGGGCGGCTACCCGGACGGTGCGGGTGACGGTGGAGCGGGTGACGGTGGAGCGACTCATCGGACCGTCGAGGCCCGCGCAGGCCAGTCGCCCGCGCTGCCGCGGCTCGCGGTGCAGCGCGCGACGGTCGGCGGCCGGGCTGGAGCTGGGGCCGGAGCCGGCACGGCGGGACGTGACGGCAGGAGTGCCGCTCCGGCAAGGCCGTTGACGACGGCTCAGCCGGTCGCCGGGAACGCGCGGGCGCTGCCCGCGCTGCCGCTCACGGTGGCCAGCGCGCACCGGGGCCACGGGGCGACCGGCGGGGCGACCACGACCCCGTCCACGCCCCCGTCCACGGCATCACCATCGGCATCAGCACCTGGCGGGACATCTCCGGTGTCCCGTAGCGGACTTGGTGCCCCCATGACCACAGTGCCGAGCTCGGCGGTGCCGGCTCTCCCCCTGGGGCCGGCTGCCGGGTCGGCCGAATCGGCGGCGGGCGGGCCCGCGCTGGTGCAGCGGGCCGTTCGCCCGGCCCCAACGGCCGTTGCCGCGAGCCCGGTCGCTCAGCCGAGCCCACCCGCCGCGCCGGAGTCGCCGAAGTTGCCGCAACGGCGGGTCGGCCTGGGCAAGCCGCTGTCGGCGTTGCCGCAGACGGCAGCCGTGCCGAGCCCGCCGACGGGTCCGGGCTCGCCCGTCCAGCGCAGTGCCACGCAGGGCGCGGACTCGAGCACGCGTGCGGCTGCGAGCGCGGTTGCTGCAAGCACACCAGCTGCGAGCGCGCCTGCATCGACCGTGCCTGCATCGAGCGCGCCTGCGGCCGCAGTTGTGCAGCGCAGCGCAGCGGCGGCGTCGGGCGCGGACCGGGCCGCTGCCCCGGAAGCCGTCGCACCGCTGATCGGTGCGGACGGCGCGGGCCGCGCGGCCGTGGTGCAGCGCAGTGCCGACGAGGCGGGCACACCTGCGCAGGCCGCGCCCGTGCCGCCGGCAACGCCGTTGGTGACGGGTGACCGCTCGGGGCGCGCCGGCGCCGGCGCAGCCGCAGACGGACCGGGCGGCGCGGCCGGCGTGCCCGGCGCAAGCGCGGTGCAGCGCAGTGCGGACAGTGCACCTGCCGGTGGGCGGGCCGCGACGCCGGTGGTGCCGCTGGTGCAGGCGGCTCGGCGGGCGGATGCCACCGCTGCGGCGGCCGGCAGCAGCACCCCCTCCGTGCAGCGACGCACCGAACGACCCGTGCCCAGCGTTCAGTTGCTCTCCTCCCGGCCGATCGCCCCGCTGCTCACAGCGGAGAGCGGCCCGGCGGCGGCCGGCACGGGGCCGGCGAGCCCGGCGGCGCCCGCAGCAGTGCCGCTGCGGTGGCTCCGGCCGTCGGGCGAGTCCGCCACGGTCGCAGGCGCCGGGGCACCGGCGGGTCCGACGAGTGACGGATCTTCAGCACGGCGCGCCACGAGCACGGTGGCAGGTGCGCACGTTGCCGACTCCGGCGTAACGGCGCAGCGCGCGGATTCGCGTGCCACCGCTCGTGCCACCGCCCGTGCCGCCTCGGCGGTCCAGCGACGACTCGGGCACACCGGGCGGTCGGCGGCGGCCGAGAGCCCGGCCGAACCGAGCGGCGCGCCCGTCGTGCAGCGGCGCGGTGCGCGCGGTGCTCGGGCAACGGCGGCCGGGAGCGCACCGGAATCGGGGGGCAGCACCAGTGCGTCGCGGTCGCCGGCCGGCGTCGTCTCGGCGGTTCAGCGCCGGATCGGACGCACTGGTCGGGCTTCGGCCGCCGAGGGCAGCGCTGCGCAGGGCGGGTCGGCGGTCAGCGCCTCCTCCGTCGTCCAGCGGCGCGGTACCCGCACCGCGCGGGCTTCGGTGGCCGCGAGCGCGCCGGAGCCGGGCGACAGCACCCCGGGCACCGGCGCCACGCCGCTGGTACAGCGCTTGGCCGACCCGGGCAACGGTGCGTCGCAAGAGCCGATCGCCGGCGGCGACGTGCGGCCGAGCCCGGGACACCCCGCTTCGGGCGGCTTCCGCGCCGTCGCCCAGCGCACCCTCGCCCGCCGCACCACCCGGGAAGCGACACAGGCCCAGGCCCAGGCCCACGGCACGGGAGCCCCAACCGCAGCCACCGCCACAGCCACAGCCATGACGGCGCAACGCCGGACAGCCCCGTCCTCCCCAGCGACGCCCACAGCCCCCGCCACCCCGCCCGTGCAGCGCCGCGCCCAGCAGACCACTCCCCCCGTCCCACTGCGCCCCGCCGCCCCCACCCCCACGCCCACGTCCACCCCCACCACCCCTCCCACCCCCCTCCCCGCGGCGGCCCCCCACCGTCAGACCGCGAACTGGGCGCCTCCGGTCCCGCAGTCCGCGGGCGGCCCGGGTCGATCGGCCGGCCCCGCGGCGCCGATGGTCCAGCGGCTGCGGGAGCACCCGGTCACGAGCGCGCCGGCCGCCCCGCCGGCCGTTCCCGTGGTGCTCCGCAAGGTGCAGCAGCCGACCCCGCCCGCGCCCCCCGCCCCCACCGGCGCCACGACCGTGCAGCTCTTCGGCCACTCCCCCGCGCCCCACACCCCGAGCACCCCCACCCGAGCCAGCTCGCCCACCGCCACCACGTCCACCGCCACCCCCGACAACGCGCCCCAGTCGCCCGCCCCGGACGGCGCGGGCGTGCTCGCCGCCCTCGATCGCGGCCATCTCGACGAGCTGGCCCGGCGGTTGGCCGGCCCGATCGGCCGGCTGCTGCGCTCGGAGCTGCGTCACGGCCGCGAGCGGGCCGGCCGCCTGACGGACGGCGGGCGATGAACGAGACCGCACCACCACCCGCAGGAGCGACCCGATGAGTACCCCCGACCCCGGAACCAGCGTCCACTTCCGCCTCCAGTTCACCGGCGTCGACCTCGGCGTCTTCACCACGTGCAGCGGCCTGGGTGCGCAGGTGGAGGTGGAGCAGCGTCCGGAGGGCGGCAACAACGGGTTCGTCTGGCAGTTGCCCACCCGGGTGAGCTACCCCAACGTGACGATGACCCGGGGCCTGACCGCGGACAGCACCAAGATCGCCGCCTACCTGGCGAGCCTTCAGCAGAAGGTCACCCGGGGCACGGCGCAGATCACCGCGCTCACCGCGAACCTGCAGTCGCCGATCGCCACCTGGTCGCTGCGCGAGGTGATCCTGGTGCGCTGGAGCGGGCCGTCCTTCGACCCCGGCCGCTCCGAAGCGGCCGTCGAGACCATCGAGATCGCGCACCACGGCTTCATCTGAGCATCGAGCGGCCCACCACCGACCGCCCGCAGCCACCCACCACCCACCACCCACCACCCACCAGCAGAACGAGGGGAGCGGAGACCATGACCGTCGCGCCGGCCAAGGCCATCCTGACGGCTTACGAGCCACCGAAGACCCCGGGCGCCATGCCCGGCGGCAAGATCGGCAGCCCGGTCACCTTCCAGTTCAACCCGCACACCCTCGCGATGAGCAAGGGCGCGCGCTGGCTGCAGAATCCGGCCGCCAAGTCGCCGGAGGTGGGCACCCCCGAGTTCCAGGGTGCCGAGCCGCGCCGCCTGAACGTCGAGCTCTTCCTGGACGCGACGGCCACCCACGACGACAGCGTGGCCCGGGCGGTGGACACCGTGCTCGGCTGGTGCACCCCGACCGAGGCCTCGATCGCGGCCAAGGCGCCCTGCCCGCCGCGTGTGGTGTTCACCTGGGGGACGTTCCAGGCGGTGACCTTCGCCGGCTACCTGGAGAGCGTCAACGCGACCTTCACGCTCTTCGACACCGACGGCAAGCCGCTGCGCGCGACCTGCACGGTGGCACTCGCCGAGTCCGGCGAGCCGACACCGGGTCAGAACCCCACCTCGGGCGCGCTGACAGCGCGCCGGGTGCACCGGCTGGTCGGCGGCGACAGCCTGGAGATGCTCGCGTACCAGGAGTACGGCGACGCCACCGCCTGGCGCCGGATCGCGGAGGCGAACGACATCGACGACCCGATGCGGCTGCGGCCGGGCACCGAGGTCCTGGTGCCCTCCGGCACCGAGCGCCGGGCGGGGGCGGCCTGATGGGCGCCGACACCAGCGGCTTCGAGATCGGCGTCCCCGGCGCGCTGCCACCGGTCTGGGACTCCGCTCCGATGGACATCCTGGTGGAGGAGGGCGGCGGGCTCGCCGCCGTCGCCGTGGTGCGGTTCCTCGACCCGAGCCGCGCGCTGCTGGCGCAGACCGGGATCACCATCGGCGCGCTCTTCACGATCCAGGCCAAGCGCGACTCCGGGTCGCCGCTGGAGCCGCTGTTCACCGGCGAAGTGGTCGCGCTGGAGGCCGAGTTCGACGGCGCCGGCAGCTTCACCACGGTGCGCGCGATGGACGTCTCGCACCGGCTGCGGCGCGGGCGGCGGATCGCGGGCTATCCGCAGAGCACCGCCTCCGACATCGCCGCCGAGGTGGCCGAGAAGGCCGGCATCGGCCAGGTGCAGATCGACGCCACCACGATGGTGTATCCGTACGCCACCCAACCCAACGTCTCCGACTGGGACTTCCTGCAGGGGCTGGCGCTGGAGAACGACCGCGAGATGGTGGTCGAGAACGGCATCTTCCACTTCCGCAAGCCGGTGGCGGCCACCGGTGCCCCCGATCCGTCGACCGATGCGGACAAGAACCCGTTCGTGGTGGAGCTGGGCAAGACGACCCGGTCGGTGCGGGCTGCGGCGACCTCGGTGAACCAGGTCTCCGCGGTGGAGGCGCGGGGCTGGGACGTGGGCGCCAAGAAGGCGGTCGGCTACCGGGCCCCGGTGGTGCCGAGCGTGGGGCAGCAGCTCGGGCTGACCCCGGCGGCGGCCACCGCGAAGTTCCCGCCGGCCGACCTGGTGGTGGCCGACGTGCCGTACGGGACGGACGCCGAGGTGACCGCGGTGGCGACCGCGCTGGCCGCCGAGAACGCCGCCGCGCTGGGCGAGTTCGAGATCTGCGTCGACGGCAACCCGCAGCTGCGGGTCGGTACCCCGGTCGCCCTCGGCGGGGCGGGCACGCCGTTCGACGGGCGCTACACGATCACCGCCGTCTCGCACAGCTACCTGCGCGGGCTCGGCTACGAGACCCGGGTCACGGTCAGCGGGCGCCAGGACCGCACGCTCTTCGGTCTGGCCACCGGCGCCTCGGCCCCGGCCCGCTCGCCCCGGGTCCCGTCGGTGGCGATCGGTGTGGTGGTGGACGTGCTGCGGCCCGGGCAGATCCCGGCCGACGGCTACGGCGAGCAGGCCAAGCAGGGCTGGGTGAAGCTCAAGTTCCCCTGGCTGTCGGACAGTCCGGCCGAGGGCACGCCCGTGTACGTGACCGACTGGGTGCGCACGGTGCAGCTCGGCGGGGTCGGCGGCGGCGGCCTGTTCTGCCCGGAGATCGACGACGAGGTGCTGGTCGCCTTCGAACAGGGGCTGCTGGACCGCCCGGTGGTGCTCGGCGGGCTCTACAACGGCAAGGACAGCCCGTCCCCGGCCAGCGGCCAACTCATCGACCCCTCGGGCAAAGTGGCCGGCCGAACGCTCTCCTCGCGCAACGGCGACCGGCTGGAGCTGCAGGGCGCCATGGGCGAGGGCAAGGGCGTGCTGATCTCCACCGGCGACAACGGGTTGACGGTCCGGCTGGACCGGCAGCAGACCGAGATCACCGTGGACAGCAAGGGCAAGGTCACCATCCGCGGCGCCACCGGGATCACCCTGGACGCGGGAGCCGGTCCGCTCAGCCTCAGCGGCGGGAGTGTCTCAATCAAGGGAGAGGCCGAGGTCAGCGTCAACGCGCCGCTCATCAAGCTCAACTGACGTCACGTCAACTCGGCCGACCAGGCGGCCGCGTCATCTTGCCAGCACCGCAGCAGAACAAGGGAGTACGACCGATGCCGCCGGCCGCGAGGGTGGGGGACCCCATCAGCCATGAGTACATACCCGAGGTGGGCGGGCTGCCGAACGGGACGGTCGGCTTGCCCGGCGGCCAACTGCTGCCCCCGATGCCGGTCTTCGAGCCGCTGCTCGGCGTGCCCTCGGTGCGGATCGGTGGCGCACCGGCCGCCGTGGTCGGTGCCGAGTGCCTCTGCGCCCTGCACGCCGAGATCGAGCCCAACGTGATCCTGCCCGCGCTCTCACTGGGCAGCCAGGTGCTGATCGGCGGGTTCCCGGCGGCGCGCGAGGGCGACAAGGCGCTCTGCCAGGCGTCGGTCAGCTTCGGCGACCCCACCGTGCTGATCGGGGGTGCCTGAGATGCCCCAGCAGTTCGTCGGCTCCGGCTGGGCGTTCCCGCTGCGCACCGACCCGACCGGGGCGATCGCCCTGGTCGACTCGGACCGCGAGATCGTCGAGTCGATCCGGCTGGTCCTGGGCACCGCGCCCGGCGAGCGGCCGATGCGGCCCGAGTTCGGCTGCGGCGTCCACGACTACGTCTTCGCACCGACCGACGCCGACACCGCCGGGCGGATCTCCGCCGAGGTGCGCCGCTCGCTGGACCGCTGGGAGCCCCGGGTCGAGGTCGACTCCGTCGACGTCTCCTACGACCGGGTCGAGACCGGCACCCTCTACATCGACATCCGCTACACCGTGCGCGGCACCAACAACCCGCGCAGCCTGGTCTTCCCCTTCTACGTGATCCCCGAGCATGAGCAGGAGAGCTCCCACTGATGTCCCTGCCCGCGCCCAACCTGGACGACCGCCGTTTCCAGCAACTAGTCGACGAGGCCAAACGGTTCGTCCAGCAACGCTGCCCGGAGTGGTCGGACCACAACGTCTCCGACCCGGGCGTGACGCTGATCGAGGCGTTCGCGCACATGACCGACCAACTGATCTACCGGCTGAACCGGGTGCCCGAGAAGAACTACCTCGCCTTCCTGGACCTGATCGGCGTCAAGCTCTTCCCCGCCTCGGCCGCCCGGGCCGGGCTGACCTTCTGGCTCTCCGCACCGCGCGAGGCCGAACTGCGCCTGCGCGAAGGGACCGAGGTCTCCACCGTCAGCACCGGGCAGGACGACCGGGTGGTCTTCGCCACCGAGCGCGAACTGGCCATCGTGCCATGCGAGTTCAGCGCGCTGCTGACCCAGCCGGCCGGTGGCCGGCCGAGCGACCGGACCGAGGAGCTGCTGGACGGCCGGGACGTCGCCTGCTTCACCGAGAGCCCGCAGGTCGGCGACGTGATGCTGCTCGGCCTGTCCGCCGCGGTGCCGAACTGCGCGGTGCTGCTCGCGCTGGACAGCGAGGTCGAGGGCGTCGGCGTCGACCCCCGGCAGCCGCCGCTGGTCTGGGAGGCCTACGACGGGGACACCTGGCTGCCCTGCGAGGTGGACAGCGACGGCACCGGTGGCCTGAACCGCCCGGGCGAGGTGGTGCTGCACGTGCCGGCCGGCCACGCGGTGGCCGCCGTCTCGGGCCGGCGGGCCGGCTGGCTGCGCTGCCGGACCGTCAGCAGCCGCCCCGGCCAGCCGTTCTACTCCGCCACACCGACCGTGCGCGCCGTCTCGGCCGGCACCGTGGGCGGGACCGTGGGCGCGCTGCACGCCGAGACCGTCGACGAGGAGTGGATCGGCGACTCCGGCGGGACCCCGGGGCAGCGCTTCCCGGTCGCCCGCCCGCCGGTACTGGCCGAACCCGGCCCGCTGGTGGTCGAGGTCGCCGACGGCGACGGCTGGCAGGAGTGGACGGAGGTCGAGACCTTCGGCGACACCGGCCCGGCGGACCCGCACTTCACGCTGGACCGCACCACCGGCGAGGTCGCCTTCGGACCGGCCGTGCGCGAGGCCGACGGCACGCTGCGCCACTACGGTGCGGTGCCCGCCAAGGGAGCCCGGATCAGGGTCCGCCGCTACCGCACCGGCGGCGGGCGGCGCGGCAATGTGGCGCGCGGCGCGCTGAGCGTGCTGCGCAGCTCGGTCCCCTACGTCTCCCGGGTGGCCAACCGGGAGGGCGCGACGGGCGGCGTGGACGGCGAGACGGTGCAGTCCGCGATGCTCCGCGGACCGGTCGAACTGCGCACCCAGGACCGGGCGGTGACCGCCGCCGACTACGAGCTGCTGGCCCGCCGGGCGGCGCCGTCCACGGCCCGGATCCGCGCGCTGGCGGCCGGCCCGGGCGCCGCGGAGGGCGGAGTGCGGGTGCTGGTGGTGCCCGGGGTGACCGCGGACGCGGGCGACCGGCTGCGCTTCGAGCAAATGGTGCCGCCGGACGACCTGCTCGACACCATCGCGCGCTACCTGGACGACCGGCGCCCGATCGGCGCCCGGCTGGTGGTGGAGCCGCCGTTCTACCAGGGCGTCACCGTGGTGGCCCGGGTGATGGCCCGGCGCGGGGTGCCGGTGGGGCAGGTCCGCGAGCGGGCACTGGACGCGCTCTACCGCTACCTCAACCCGCTGACCGGCGGCCCGGACGGCCAGGGCTGGCCGTTCGGCCGTCCGGTGCAGGCGGGCGAGGCGTACGCGGTGCTGCAGCGGCTGCCCGGCGTCGAACTCGTGGACCACGTCCAGCTGTTCCCGGCGAACCCGCTGACCGGTGAGCGCGGCGACCCGAGCGACCGGGTCGACCTGGACCGCAACGCGCTGGTCTTCTCGCACCAGCACCAGGTCAGGGTGGAGGAGCTGTGACGACCGCTGCCGTGCCGGCGGGTGAGCCGGACCCGGGCGGGCGCCGGGCGGTGGACGGCCTGGCCTCGCCGCACCCGCTGGGCGCCCGACTGCCCGGCGTCTACGCCGAGGACGACTTCACCCAGCGCTTCCTGGGCGCGTTCGACGACGTCCTCGCCCCGGTCCACGCGGTGCTGGACTGCATGGACGCCTACTGGACCCCGAGCCAGGCGCCGGCCGACTTCCTGGACTGGCTGGCCGGCTGGGTGGCCGCCGAGCACACCGCCCGCGTCGACGGCGAGCCGGTGCCGCTGGCCGAGCGCCGCTCGCTGGTGGCGCAGACCATCCCCGCACACCGACTGCGCGGCACCAACCGCGGCCTGGTCGAACAGCTGCGGCTGCTCGGGGTCGAGGCGGAGGTGCTCGACAGCGGCGGCTCCACCTGGTCCGCCACCCCGAACGGCCCGCTGCCCGGCACACCCCGGCCCGCGGTGCTGGTGCGGGTCCGGGCCGCGGGCGCGGTGCCGCTGCGCCGGATCGAGGCAGTGGTGGAACGCGAGCGCCCGGCCCACGTCGACTTCCGGGTCGAGGTGCTGCCCGAGTAGCCGGGGTCCGGTAGCCGGGGTCCGCTAGCCGGGCCGGGGATCAGTCCAGGGAGGCGAGCAGGCTGTCGTACTGCCGGCTCACCCGCTCCGAGGAGGCCAGGTCACCGGCCCGGTGGTAGGCGCCGATCAGCGCGCGCCAGGCTCCGTCGTGGAAGGGCTCGAGGCGCAGGCTGTACTCGGCCGCCTCCACGGCGGCCCCGGTCCGGCCGGCCGCGAGCTCGGCGTCCGCCAGCCAGGCGCCGACCTCGGCCGCCCGGGCCCGCAGCCGCTCCCGCTCCTGGACCACCCACTCGGCCGGGCCCTCCTCCGGCAGCAGGTCGCCGACGTACCAGGTGCGCGCGGTGCGCAGCGCGGTGAGGGCCACAGCCGCGTCGCGGGTCCGGTCGAGCGGCCGGGCCGCGTCCGCCGCGCGTTCGAACTCACGCACGTCGCTGACCACCTGGTCCTCCTGCTGCGCTCCCAGCGCCAGTCCGTAGGCGTCACCGGTGCGGCAGAGCAGCCCCGCGCCCAGCAGTTCGCGCAGGCGCGAGACGGTGACCTGGAGGTTGCGGATCCCGGTGACACGAGGCAGGTCGGGCCAGAACGCCTCCAGCAGGACCTCGCGGTGCACGGGTCGACCACCGTTCATCGCCAGCAGCCGCAGCAGCCGCCGGGTCTTGGGGCGGGCCGCCGAGCAGTCCACCGGCGCCCCGGCGATCAACATCCGGAAGCCACCCAGGCAGCGCAGCTCCAGCAGCGGCGGAGCCGACCGCCGTCGGTCGACGATCAGCGGCACGACGACCGGCGGCACGACGCCCTGGCCGGACAGGCCCGACGAATCCGACGGGTCGGGCAGCGCGGGTACGGGTACGGGTACCGTCGGCGTATCAGGACTGCCGAGGCGACCGGTGACGCCCCGCGCACCGGGGCGGGCGAGCGGGATGGTCACTCCCGCCGGCCGACCGAGCCCGGTGCCCGCCGCCGCATCGCGGGCGAGCGCAGCGGCTCGGTCGTGCAGCCGGGCGGCCGAGCCGACCGGCTGGTGGCGGGCCACCGCGTCGCCGAGCACCGGGTGTCGGAAGGTCAGCGTCCCTCCAGGGGCCAGCAGTTCGGCCCGGAAGAGCAGGTCGGCCGCCTCGACCGCGCGCTCCGGCGCCAGCCCGGCGACCTGCGCGGTCCACGCCGGGCTCGCCTGCCCACCCAGCACCGCCAGCGCCCCGGCCAGCTGCCAGGCCGCGCTGCCCGGACCACCGGCCATCGCCTGCACGTGCTGCGCCACGCTCTGCGGCGCGTACCGGGGCAGCAGGCCGGCGCCGACCCGGTCGGGGGCGACCTCGTGCTCGGCCAGCTCGGTGAGCAGCGCCTCCAGCAGCCGGGGGTTGCCGCCGGTGCGGCGCAGGCACTCGGTGACGAAGCCGGGATCGGGGTCGCCGGGCAGGATCTCGCACACCAGCTGTTCGGCGTCGTTGCGGTCCAGGCCGCGCAGCTGCAGTTGCCGGAGCTCCGTCACCAGGTCGCGGCAGGGCTCGGGGTGACTGGCCGGCAGGTCGCCGCGGATCGAGGCGAGCAGCACCACGCGCAACCCGGCCAGCCGGTGCCGCAGGTGGCTGAGCGCCTGCAGCGACCAGGTGTCGCACCAGTGCAGGTCGTCCACCAGCAGCAGGACCGGTCGCTCCAGTTGTGCCGCGGTCACCCGCCGGGCGAAGCCGGTGGCGGTCTGCGGCAGCGAGCCCAGATCCTCCAGCAGCTGGCGCACCGCCGAGAACTGCTCCTGGTGGCCCTGCGGGTGGCAGCGAGCCCGGGCCGTGCGGAAGCCGGCGCCGGTGGCGGCGAGTGCGGCCTCGGCGAGGAAGGTGGTCCGGCCGATGCCGCACTCGCCGCGCACCAACAGAGCCCCCGCGGTGCCCGAACGGGCAGCTTCGAGGGCTCTCAGCACGGTCTGCGCCGGTCCGACCGGCCGCGCCGCGCCGACCGGGGCGTAGCGGGGGAGGTGACCGGTCGCGATCGTGTCCTGCACGGAGGCGTCCTTCCCTGTGTCGACTCACGGCTGCCCAACGGTTCAAGCAAAGCAGCGTGGGTGACGGTGGAACAGGAAGAACAGCTAGCGGAAGTAGGTCCGGTCCGCCGGCGACCGGCTCGGGGCCGACCACCGGCGGACCCGTTCCGCACCGGCCTCAGCCGGTGTACAGGCCGGGCCAGCCCGAGGCGTTGATGACGCCGGGCTGCGTGTTGTAGTCCTTGACCCAGCCGCCGACCAGCGCGTTCACCATGTTCGTGGTCCCCGAGGTGCCGGCCGGGGGGTGCACGTCCTGCTGGTACTGGTGGATCCCCTGGGTGTTGTAGCCCGCGGTCGGGTTGGCCGTCGCGTGCCTCAGGTTGGCCATGACCTGCTGGAGGAAGGTGGCCTCGGTGTTCAGGTCGTTCTGGCTGAGGCTGTCCTGGTCGGCCCAGACCAGGGCCGCGTTGGTGCAGGCGTTCTCCCAGGTGGTCTTGTCGCCCTCGACGTTGTCCGGCGTGCCGATCACCGGGAACATGATCATCGCGGTGATGGTGGCCCGCCCGAGGGCGCCCTTCGGATCGCTCGCCCCCAGGTTCCCGGGGTGCTGCGCGTTGCGGTCGGTGGCCGCCTGGAAGCAGGCGATCTGGGCGGCGGTGGCCTGGTCGAGCACCCCCGGGGTGACGGCCGCGGTCAGCTTGCACGGGTTGTTGCTGGACAGACTCGCCAGCCGCTGCTGGGCGAACTGCACGATCAGGTTGGCCGGGGTCCTGCTCGTCGTGGTGATCGGCAGGGCGAGCCCCGACGGAGCCGCGGCACCACCGCCGCCACCGCCACCACCGCCGCCACCACCGCCGCCACCGCCACCGGCCGGCTGCTGGGCCGGCTGAGCCGGCGGGTTGCCACCACCGCCGCCGCCACCGCCACCGCCGCCGCCACCGCCAGGGGCCTGGAGCGGGGCCGGGTTCTGCGCCGGAGCGACGTTGCCGCCCCCGGCGGGCACCGACAGCGGAGCGCCCGGGTCGGTGCTCGGCTGCCCGACCGGCGTCTGCGGCAGGGTGCTGGGCGCGCCCGCGGCCTGGGCCGCGGCGCCCGTGGTGGGGATCGCCGACGGGGCGACCGTCGCGGCGACCTCCGCGGCCCTGGTGCTCACGTGGGGCGCGGCCGCCAGCCACAGGGCGACCGCCGCCGCCGTCAGCACCGCGAGGACCGCCATGAACCGCATGATCCACCGGGGCAGCAGCGCGCCCTGCATCCAGGTGCCGTCGACCGTGGTCGGCTCGAACCCGGAGCGCTGCACCGCGATGCCGAACGGCAGGTCCTGCTTGCCGCCGATCCAGCGCCGCTGCTTCGGGCGCATCGTGACCTTGGCGAACGCCGCCCGCCCGGGGGCGATCTGGACCGAGGACGGCTGCAGCTCGAAGTCCAGCTGGTCGGCGCGGTCGCGGCCCACCAGCGAGGCGGTCAGCGGGGTGTTGCCGAGGTTGTCCAGCGCCAGCCGCGGGCGCCCGCGCAGCCGGCCCCGGGAGACCGGCGGTAGCAACTCGGCGAAGAACTCGGTGAACGGCGTGATCGACAGCATCCCTTCGACCACCACGGTCGCGTCGGGTTGCTCGACGGGCAGCACCTGCACGCCGTACGGGTTGGGCCCGGCGGTGGCGTCAGGGGTGCGCGGCGGGACGAAGGTCAACTCGACCGTGCCGCTGGTGCCCGGGTACAGCTTCAGCGTGGCGGGCTCGACCCGAACCCACAGGGCCGGGTCACCCACCAGCTGGATGCGGTACTCCTCGACGACGTCGCCGGTATTGCGCAGCCGCAAGGCCACGGTGGTGCTCGCGCCGGCGTCGACCGTTGCCGACGCGGGTTCCAGGGAGGTCCAGATACTCACCGTCGAACGGTAGCCACCACCGCCTCCAGCCAGGATGGTCCAACGGGTCGCCACTCGGGCAACGCTGACTGCCCGTCCGGGCAGATCCACCGATCATCGGCGGCCGCGCCGTGGTTCAGGCGATGAGCAGGCGCAGGCCGAGATCTGCCGCGTCGAGGTCGGCGAGGTCGCCGTTGCGCTCGGCCCACCGGCCGGAGTCGAGGTCGTCGCCGAGGCTTCGAACCGCCCGGCGCTCGGCCTGCGGCCCGACCTTCGTCCACACCGACATCGCACGGCGCACGTGATCCTCCAGATACGCCCCCGGCCGGCGCCAGTACGCCTCGAACAGACCGTCAGCGCAGTCCCACGGGACGGGCACCGGCTCAGCGCGGGCGCCGATCGCGTCGGCCATCCCAGCGAGCGAGGGGAACTCCGCGAGGACGGCGGCGAACTCGGACAGGTAGTCGCGGGTGAGCCAGAACCGGTCCAGCCAGCCGGGCTCGTCGGTGTCGAACGTGAGCACCACCACGCGCCGGGCCACCCGCCGCATCTCGCGCAGCCCCGCCATCGGGTCCCCCCAGTGGTGAACGGTGGAGACGGCCATCGCGACGTCGAAGGAGCGGTCCTCGAACGGCAGGCGCTCCGCGGCGGCGGCCACGCACGGCGCCGAGCCGGCAGGTCGCTGCCCCCGCATGACCGCCGACGGCTCCACCGCGATCACGTCGCGATCAGCGGGCTCGTAGGAGCCGGTGCCCGCCCCGACGTTCAGCACCGTCTGCGCGTCCCCCAGCGCGTCCCAGACCTGCGCGGCGATCCGCGGCTCGGTCCGCCGGGTTGCCGTGTAGGCGCCGCCGATCGCGTCGTACAGCCGTGCACCGAGCATCTCCAGTTGCTCCTCCGGTGTCACCTTCAGTCCCTTCGCTCGTGCCTCGAGTTCCCTGTCGATGGCCGCCACCATGGCGTCGGCGCGATCACGCCGCTCCAACAGCAGGCCGCGCAGTCGGCGCAGGTGCGCGACCGCGTCGGTGGACGGGTCGCCGACCAGGTCCGCGACCTCCCGCAGCCCGAAGCCCAACCGCCGGTAGGCCAGCACCTCCCGCAACCGCTCCACGTCGCCCTCCGAATAGGCCCGGTACCCGGCCAGGGTCCGCGCCGACGGCCGAACGAGCCCGATCCCGTCATAGTGATGCAGCGTGCGGACGCTCACGCCGGCCAGCTCGGCCACGCGTCCCACGGTCCAGTGATCTTCCACGGCACCGACTATGCGGCCTGACGCCACGTGAGGGTCAAGAGCCTCACTCAGGGCGGTCCGAGGCGACTCCCGCAAGCCGGTGCGGGCCCGGTTCGCCCCGCACGAATCTGCTGGCGGTGATCGCGCACAGGTGATGGACTGGCGGGCGGTGCTTGCCGATTGGACACAAGCGCCGCCAATTCGTCTACGCACATGGAGCATTCATGGCCCGCTCGTTCCGTTTCGGCGTCACCCTGCTCACCCCGGCCGCGCGGGGCGAGTGGCGCGAGAAGTGCCGCACAGCGGAGCTGCTCGGCTACGACGTGATCACGGTCTCCGACCACCTGGGCAGGCCGGCGCCGTTCCCCGCCCTGGTCGCCGCGGCCGAGGCCACCGAGCGTCCCCGGCTCGGCACGTTCGTGCTCGACTCGGGCTTCTGGAACCCGACACTGCTCGCCCGCGAGGTCGCCACCACGGACCAGCTCACCGGCGGCCGCCTCGAACTGGGGCTCGGCACCGGCTACTTGAAGGCGGAGCACGACGCGGCGGGCCTGCCCTTCGGCACGCCCGGCGAGCGCGTGACCCATCTCCAGCGCACGATCGAGGAGTTGGACCTTCGGTACGGCTCGGACGACTTCGCGCCGCAGCCGCTGCAGCGGCCCCGCCCGCCGCTGCTGATCGGCGGCAACGGGGACCGCGTCCTCAAGCTGACCGCCCGGCACGCCGAGATCGCCGCGTTCACCGGGGGGCGCGCGGACCCGAACGGCAAGCCGATCATGATCACGGCCGCGCAGCTGGACCAACGCGTGGCCGCGTACCAGCGCTTCGCCGCCGACCGCGCCGAGCCGGCCGAGCTGAACCTCCTGATCTACACGGTCATGGTCACCGACGACCGCCGGGCCGCCCTGCGGCGATCCCTCGGCAGCGTCCCGTACCTCACCATCCCGGACCTCACCGAGGACGAGGCCCTCGAGCTGCCGACCTTCCTCGTCGGCACGGTGCGACAGATGGCCGACCAGCTGCGGGCGCAGCGGGAGCGGTACGGCTTCACGTACATCACCGTCGTGGAGCCCGCCATGGCCGCCTTCGCCCCGGTCATCGAGGAGCTGCGCGGCGAGTGAGCGCCACCGCGCTCCACCCGGCGGAAATTCGTTTGGCGGACCCCCGCGACCCCTGCTACCTTTCCGGAGGCCGTGCGAGAGAACGAGGAGGTGGTACCCGTGAACGCAGTTTCGACATGGGTGCTCCTCTCCGAGGTCACGGTCGGGCGATAGGTCGTCCGGGAGCGCCGTTCAAGAGCCCTCCCGAAAGGCACGACCATGCACTTCACTTCCGAGCAGCGCCTCGACAACGGCGTCCTCGAACGCGAATTCACCCTCGGCGAGATCCCCGGCATCCTGTGGACGCCCGGATCCGCCTCCGCAACCGCACCGGCACCGCTGATCCTGCTCGGCCACCCCCCGCTCGGACTGCACAGGATGTACCCCCGACTGGTGGCGCGGGCCCTGCACGCTGCGGCGGATGGCTTCGCCGCGGCCACCATCGAGCTTCCCGGGAGCGGTGACCGGCCCCGTTGGCCCGCCGCCGATCAGGCTCGCGCCGACCTGCGCCGGGCCATGGAAGCCGGCGAGCCGGTCAGCGACGAGATCATCGACGCCCTGATCCTCCCGCTGGTCGAGAAGTCGGTCCCGGAATGGCAGGCCGCCCTGGATGCCCTCCTGTCGTTGCCCGAGATCGGCGGCCCGGTCGGGTACTCGGGGGGAGTGATCTCCATCGGCGTTCGCCTTGCGGTAGTCGAGCCGCGCATCGTGGCCGCCGGACTCTTCGCCGGGAGTTTCGTGCCTCGCGCCATGTTCGAGGAGGCGCGCCAGGTCACCATTCCGCTGCACGTCCTGCTGCAGTGGGACGATGAAGGCAACGACCGGCAGGCGGCCCTGGACCTGTTCGACGCCTTCGGCTCCAAGGAGAAGACGCTGCACGCCAACATGGGCGGGCACACCGGCGTCCCGCAGTTCGCCGGGGACGACGCGGCCGGGTTCTTCGCTCGGCACCTGAAGTGAGACCGGGCCGCCAGGCCGGCAGCAGCCGGTAGGCGGCGTCGGCCTGGACGTTGTTGTCCCGGCTCTCCACACCACGGGCCCCTGCCGACTCGGCAGGGGCCCGTGGTGCCCGAAGCCGTGAACAGAGCCATCTCGGGTCGTCCACGTACACTGACGCGCATGGCATGCCGCATCAGTGAGTTGGTCATCGACTGCGCCGACCCGGACCTGCTCGCCGCGTTCTGGAGCCAGGTCCTCGGCTACGTCGAACTCGGCCGGGAGGACGACGGAAGCATCGAGATCGGGCCGCCCGGCACCGGCTTCGGCGGCCCGCAGCCCACCCTCGTCCTCAGCCCCAGCAGCGACCCGCGGACCGGGAAGCTCCCGCTCCACATCGACGTCAACGCCACCGACCGTGACCAGGACGCCGAGTTGGCGCGGCTGCTCGCCCTCGGCGCCAAGCGCGCCGACGTCGGCCAGACCGGCACCGAGAACTGGCACGTCCTGGCCGACCCGGAAGGCAACGTGTTCTGCCTCCTGCACACCCGGCTCCAGCCCGTCTGACCGCGTGCGCCCCGGCCGGCGGTCAGGACGGGGGAACCGTCCGCTCCGGCGCGAGCGAGTTGCCCGCCGGGATGTGTCCGCAGTCGGACGGGGCCGGCTTGCCCGCGAACCGGTCGTCGAGCCAGGACACCGCCTTGGGCGCCCACACCGGCGCCGTTCCGACGTGGCTGAGCAGGTCGTACTGGTCGTAGCTGATCGAGCGGTCGCCGGTGGCGCAGTACTGGTCGGCCAGTGCCCGCACGTCGCCGGCGACCATGACGCCGTCGCCGGTTCCGATGCCGGGCGGGTCGGCGAAGGTTCCCTCCAGCACGCCCCCGTCACCCTGGGCGATGTAGCCGGGGACGGTCGGGGTGGGGGCCGAGCCCAGGTTGACCCTGTTCACCGCCTCGACGAACGGGGCCACCGAGTCCGGGTCGGCGTACTGCGGCTTCGCGATCTGCTGCCAGGTCAGGCCGGGGTAGTGGCCGAACGCGTCGAGGAGCGAGCCGTTCTGCAGCCGGTGGTAGACCTGGAGACCGTAGCTGTTCAGATACGGCGTCAGATCGATGCCGAACGAGCGGGAGACCCCGACGATCGACATGGGGATGACGCCGGACCAGACGACGGAGCCGTTGACGTACTTCAGGTTGTGCGCCGGGGCGACGAGCAGCCCGCCCTCCGCGAAGCCGACGAGGTTCTCGTTGACGTCGGGCGCGTAGGTCGGGGCGAGTGCCGCCGCCCAATCGGTGGCGATGGAGCCGCCGGAGTAGCCCAGCAGGCCGAACTTGGTCGCGCCGTTCAGGCCGGTCGACGGGGAGTTGATCGCGGCCCGGATCGAGTCCAGGGTGTTGAAGCCGTACTCCGGTCCGGCCGCGAAGTCCGCGGACTGGCCCTCGGTGTCCGGGATGACGAGGTTGTCGCCCTGCAGCAACAGCGCCGAGAGGGCCGCGGATTCGAAGTTGGCGAGCGTGCCGCCCAGGGTCACCTTCCCGGCGATGGCTCGGGACGGCCCGTCCTGCGGGTTCAGGGAGTCGTAGAACGACTGGTAGGACACCGCCTTCGTGCTGTCACCCGTGCTGCTGCGCACCACCGACGTCACGTTGGCCGCCGGGCGCCCCTGGGCGTCGGTCGTGCGGTAGAGCAGCTGGATCGCGGTGACCGGTGTGGCGATGCCCACGATGTGGTACCGCACCGTCCGCGTCTTGAGCACGGTGCCGGGCGCGAACGCGGACAGTGGCGCGCTCCCGTCGTAGGTGTAGAAGGAATCGCTCGCGGTGCTGCTTGCCGTCGCGGCCCAGGCCGACGGGGCGGTGGCCAACGCCATCGCCGTGGCAGCGACGATGGCCAGGCGACGGACAGATCTTCTGTACATGGCTCCCCGAAGTCGTGAGGTGGGTCCCACTTCTGACTGCGAAGTAAGTTACCTACGGGTAGACCATCCGTACAATCACCGAGGGTCTCCGGCCTGCTCGGTGGCGGTGGGCGTCGGCGACGGATCCGGCCCGGACCGCGAGGTGAGCAGTGCCGGGTTGTCGGTCAGGCGGAGGGTGTCGACTTCCAGGTAGCGGCGTGAGTTGAGGGCCCAGCCGAGGTTCGGTGAGGGCGTAGACGTCCCCGATGCACTTGCGGGAGCCCGCCCCGAACGGGATGTAGGCCCCGCGCGCCAGAGCGGCCCGGCGCTCGGGCAACCACCGGTCGACGTCGAAGAGTTCAGGCTCCGGGTAGAGGTCGGGGCGGTGGTGGATGAGGTAGGGGGAGAGCAGCACCGCGCTGCCCTGCCGGAGCCTGCTGCCGGCCAGTTCGACAGGTGCGGTGACGGTGCGGCTGAAGAACCACGCGGACGGGTAGTACCGCAACGTCTCCGCCACCACCCGGTGGGCGAGGTCCAGGCGGCTGACGGCGGGCGGCGATCGCGTCTTCGACCACCTGGCTCACGGTGGCACACGCCTGGCGGAAGCGGCGGTTGGCCGGCGTCGGCAGCCGGTCGAGCAACCGGAACGGAGAGCGCATGTGCCGGCCGATGCCTCCGAAACCCGACTGACACAGACGCGTCCGTGCGACAGGATGTCCGTTTGTCGTACTGACGAGTGGAAGGCAGTCCGCATGCCGCACCCTGCACCGCGACCGATTCCCGGGTCGACCGACCTGCTCACCGCGGACCTGGTGGTGGACATGGCCGCCCCCGTGGCGCCGGCCATCTCGCCGGACGGTCGCCTGGTCGCCTACGGCGTGGTCGCGAACAGCGGAAGGGACGGACATCCGCACAGCTCTGTCTGGGTCGCCGCCGCCGATGGCAGCGCAGCCCCGCGCAGGCTGACCGACGGCACGGCCTGCGACGCCGCCCCGAGGTGGGCGCCGGACTCGGCTTCTCTGTTCTTCACCTCCGACCGCGAGGAGCGGGGCACCGCTCAACTCCAGCGGATCCCGCTGGACGGCAGCGCGGACATCGCCAGGGCAGCGGCCCTGACCAGGTGGCGCGGGGGCATCTGCGACTACCACCCGCTCGCCGACGGCCGCACCGTCGCGCTGCTCGCCGAGGACGAGCCCACCGCGGCGGACGAACGCCGGGAGGCCGAGGGTGACGACGCGAAGGTCTGGGGCCGGCACCTCCCGGTCACCCGGCTGCGCCTGCTCGACCTGGCGACCGGCGCGGCCCGCACCGTGGACGGCCTCGGGGACCGCCATGTCGTGGAGGTGACCCAGCGTCCGGACGGCGGCCCGCTGGCCGTGCTGAGCTGGGCCACCCCCGAGCTCGATCCCGGCGCCACGACGGCAGGACTGCATCTGGTCGCCCCGGAGACGGGAGCCGTCCAGGACCTGGGTCCGGTCGGATTCGAGGCCCGGTCCCCGGTCTGGTGGAATCACGACGGTGACTGGCACCTGGCCCACCTGGCGGTGACCCCTGGGCACTTGGTGGGCGCGCTCGCCGTGATCGACACGGTCCCGCCGGCGACCGGCCCGACCGTCGAACAGCGCAATCTCACGGTCGGCAGGTCCGCCTGCCCCACCGAGCTGGTGCAGGTCGCCGACGGGCCGCCGCTGGCGCTGTTCGCCGAGGGGCTGGATACCGCGCTGTACCGGCTCGATCCGCAGTCGCTACGGTTCCACCGGTTGTCCTGCGCGACCGGCACGCTGGCCGGGCTCACTGCGAGTCACTCCGGAGAGACCCTCGCTGTGCTGATGAGCACCGCGCGCGAGCCCAAGAACGTCCACGCGGGACCCACGGGCGGGCCACTGCTCCAGCTCAGCGACACCAGTCCCGAACTGCGCAGGATCCGCTGGGGTGTCCAGCAGCGGCTCGGCTACCAGGCGTCCGACGGACTCCAGTTGGACGGCCTGCTGATCCTGCCGGCCGGCCGGACTCGGGACGAGGGTCCCTTCCCGCTCGTCACCTTGGTCCACGGCGGCCCCTACTTCCGCCATGCCGACGAGTTCACCCTCACTGTGGTCGACTGCGGCCAGTGGCTGGCGACCGCCGGATACGCGGTCTTCCTGGCCAATCCCCGGGGCGGGTCGGGCCACGGCCATGAATTCGCCGCCGTGGTGGCGGGCGCGGTGGGCGGCGACGAGTGGACCGACATCCTCGCCGGGATCGACCTGCTGGTCGCCGAGGGAGTCGCCGATCCCGAACGCCTGGGCATCTCCGGCTGGAGCCACGGCGGTTTCATGGCGGCCTGGGCCATCGGCCGGACCGAGCGGTTCAAGGCCGCCGTGATGGGCGCCGGCATCAGCGACTGGGGCATGCAGGCCGGGACCGGCGAGGACGGAATCATGGACGCGGCGCTCGGCGGCAGCACCGGCTGGAACGGGCCGGGACCGCACGTCCACGACCGGAACAGCCCGATCTCCTACGTGTCCCGGATCCGCACCCCGGTCCTGATCCTGCACGGCGAGCAGGACACCAACGTCCCACTCGGCCAGGTGGTCCACTTCCATCGCGCACTGCGCCACTTCGGCGTCGAGCACGAGTTCGTCGTCTACCCCCGAGAGGGCCACGGGCTTCACGAGCGCGCTCATCAACTCGACGCCCTCCGGCGCATCCGCGCCTGGTACGACCGCTGGCTGTAGGCCCGTACCAGGGTGGGCATCGAGGCGAGTTGATGATCCGCACGTCCTCAGTTCGCGGCAAGCGAGCTGCGTCCGGTGCGCGAGGCCGCCGCACGCACCTCGCGACGGCGCCGTCGGCCCACCGGGGTGTGTGTGGCGACGACGCTGCCGTTGCGCAGCACGTCCAGGCGGTACGGGACCACGCCGGTCGCCCGGAGAACCGCCGCGACCGGTGCGAGCAGCAGCCGAAGGGCGAACTCGACCAGCCAGAACGGCACCAGCACGGCGGCCACCAGCAACGCGGGAAGGGCGAGGACGAACGAGATCGGGTCGGTACCCAGGCCGCCGGGGGTCAGCTCGTCGATGATCCCGAGCTTGACCCTGGCCCGCCACGCCAGGCGGTCCTGCCGCAAACGCCATCGAGTGTTCTGCTCGCCCCGCCATCGCATGGCAGGGACTCTAGCGCGCTGGCCGGGCAGCCCGGCAGGGGCCTGAGAACGCGCGCGGACGTTGCCACAGCGGCAGGCCGACGCGAGCGCGGCACCGGCCGGCTGATCGGGAGCACCGGGAGGTGGGCCCCGCCGCCGGGCTCTCAGCCCGCGGTCACCCGCACCGTGCGCTGGGTGAGCAGAGCCTCCTCGGCAGCCGCCAGGACTCGCACCACCCGCAGCCCGAAGGCCAGATCGCACGGTGCGACACCCGCCCGCGCGGCGCCAGCGCCCGCCCCGCGGACGTCCGCCAGCAGCGCGTCGACGGCCCGCTGGAAGGCGGCGACCGGGCCCGCGGTTGAGCCGGGGATCCGCGTCACGCCGTCCTCGCCGCGCAGCTCGATGGCCATCTCGGCCGCCTTCGGCGGTGCGGTCATGCTCAGCGCGGCAGAACTGGAGGCGCCGCCCGCGTGCCGCAGGACCAGGTGCAGAGTGTCCCCGGCGCCGGGCGCCGCAGTGATCTGCTCGATGTCGCCGAGCGTCGGCAGCAGCACCGAGAGCAGGTGCGGGCCGACGTCCCAGAGCGGGCCCTTGCGCTGCCGCCAGGGCGAGGCGGCGTAGGGGCTGTCGCCCGAGCTGAAGACCGAGGACAGCCAGTGGGCGTGCGCGGTGAACCAGGGCCCGGCCGCGGCCTGTTCCTCGACCCAGCGTGACTGCCCCTCGTCGAAGCGCAGGGTGAAGAAGACCTGGCCGGCGACCTGGTTGCGCTCGGCGGCCGCCAGCACGGCCGCGGCCTGCTCGACCTCCATCGCGACCGGCTTGTCCAGGAGCAGGTGGCGGCCGGCCTCGGCGGCGCGCACGGCGAGCGCGGGCTGCACGTCGGGCGGCAACGCGATCGAGACGGCGTCGACCGCGGCGAGGAGCGCGTCGACCTCGCTGAAGGCCGGCACGCCGTGGCCGGCGGCGAGCTCCGCGGCCGCCTCGGGCCGTCGGCCCCAGACGCCGGCGAACTCCACCTCGGGGTGCGCGGCCAGTGCCGCCGCGTGGACGCGTCGCGCCCAGGGACCAGTGCCCAGAAGTCCGATTCGCATGACCGCCAGCCTGTCACACCACCTTTTTCCCGGGCGGACCGGACCGGAGCGGACCCGCCGGCCGGGCCCGACAACGCGTGCGTGCCGGTGCTGGTGCCCTGTCAACTCCCGTTGCCACGGTGGAGGTCGGGCCGTGCACCCGAGGACCGCGTTGGAGAACCGGGTCAGCAGCGGAGCTCCCGGGCGTCGTCGTCCTGCCGCGCGTGTCAGTCGGCGAAGTCCTGGGTCATCCAGACCGTTCCCGAGGAGTCGCGCAGCAGCTCGATACCGATGTGGTGGAACGCGGGGTCGAGGATGTTGCGACGGTGGCCGTCGTTCGGCGGCTGCTCGGCGAGCATGCTGTTGGTGAGCCCGACGGCCATGCCGGCTATCGCGGCCGTGGTGCCGGCGACCGGGCCGCCCTCGCCGATGTTCTCGCCGGCCGTTGTCCACTGCACGCCGCCGGCGTTCTCGCGGGCGCCGAAGGCGGGCTCGCCCGGGCACTGGTGCTGCAGTCCGCAGCCCGCGGCCATGGTGTGGTTGTGGGCGTCCGCGCTGGTCCGCAGGCCGGCGAGCATCTGCAGCGGTGCGACGCCCTGGGCGGCGCGTGCCTGGTTGATGACGGCCAGTACCTGGGCGGCAGCCGCGTCCAGGTCGGAGCCGGGGGCTCCGGCGGCGGTGGAGCTCGGCGCGGGGACGGGAGCGGGGACGGCGACGGTGCTGGAGCTCGAGCTTGGGGCGGGACCGGACGGGGTCTGGGAGGCAGCGGCGGTCTGCGAGTCGGCCGGCGTGGGCGCGCTCGACGGTGCAGCGGTGGTGGGACGGTTCACCGGCGTCGTGCTGGCGGACGGGCCGGGCAGCCGGGTGGGTCCGGTGGTCTGCGGAGCCGGGGCCGCCGAAACGGCAGGAGCCCCGGCAGGTGAGCCGGACGCGGTGCTCGCCAGGGCGTCGGTCGCCGGCGGTGGCTCCGGAGCCGAGAGCGGCTTGCCGTCCCGCGGGCCGGACGTCAGGGCCCCGCCGCCGATCACCGCGCTCGCCGCCGTCGCCGCCACCGCGACCGCGGCGAGCAGCGGCTTGGCGCCGGGCACCGCCCGCCTCGCCCGGTGCCGCCCGTTGCCGACCCGGCGATGGGCCCCACCACCGGGCCTGCGGGCGGCCGCACCCGGGTCGTGCCAGCCTGCCGGCCCCTCACCGCCCCAGGGCTGCGCAACCGACTCGGCTCCGGTGGTGAACTGCGTCATCGGCACTCCTTCAATCGACGGCCCTTCGTGACAGGAGACCCCCAGGACGTCAGCGGATAACGGAAAACCTGGAACAGGCTTTCGCGCCGGGGTCCACAGCCGTGGTGAGTCGGCCCGGGGCGCAGTGCCGGGGCGTGGTCTCCCCGCTGCGCGCGGGCACGGCGGGGACACCACGGACCTGCGGGTGGCAGCGCTCAGGAGACGTTGAGGGCGGTGTCATCGAGCACGAAGCTGACCCGCGAGGAGCCCTTGGCCTCGACACCGGTGAAGGTGAGCGTCACCGTCCGGCCGGCGAGGGCCGAGAGGTCCAGGGTCTTCTGCTGGTAGCCGCTGGCCGAGTTCCGGTCGGAGTAGGTCGCCAAGGTGGTCGAGTCGGCCACGACGGTCAGGGTGTCGGCGGTGCTGTTCGGGGTGGCGCTGTTGACGTGCAGCCAGAAGCTGAGGCTCGCCTTGCAGCCTGCCGGGATGGTCACCTGCTGCGAGACGGTGTCGGTGTGCGGGGTGAGGTAGCCGTCCAACCAGGCGTCCCAGGTGCCGGAGTGGGGCGGCTCCCCGCCGGAGTTGTCGATCACGAACGGGGTGGCCTGCCAGGGCGGGGCGGTGCCGGCTTCGAAGCCGGGGTCGGCCAGCAGTTGGGCCGGGGTGCAGCCGCCGGCCGGCGTGGTGGGAGCGGCGCTGGCGGTGGGAGTCGATCCGGTGGTGGGAGCGGCGCTGGAGGTGGGAGTCGATCCGGTGGTGGGAGCGGCGCTGGAGGTGGGCATCGCGGTCGGCAGGCCGGTGGACGTGGGCATCGCGGTCGGGACGGCGGTGGCCGATGCCGATGCCGATGCTGTCGGCGTGGCGGTTGGCGTCGAACCGGCCTGCTGGCAGCCGAGGTTGGTGAGCGAGGCCGCGAGGCGCTGGGTCAGGAAGTCAAAGAGGGTCTGCCCGTTCTGCGGGGAGGCGGCGACGGAGGTGAACGGCTTGTCCAGGTTGATGCGTCGGGTGCCGACCGTGGCGAGGTCGGTGCAGTAGGCGGCCGGGTCACCGTTGGCGGTGGCGCCGAGCGCGGGCTGATCGACACCGGCGCGGTAGAGGTTGGTCTTGTTCCGGCTCTGCTGGTTGTTCTCGGTGACCATCGGGTCGTTGAGCGGGACGACGGCGACGGGGTCCGCCTGGAACTTGGCCGCCTGCAGTTCGTTGAGGGCGAGCGAGGTGACCATACTGCCGGGGTCGGCGAGGTCCGGGGCCGTCCACGGGGTACAACCCAGGGCCGGGTCCTCGAAGTTGTCGAGCAGCAGGTTGTCGCTGCCGTTGAGCAGCGCGGCGGGCTGCATCGTCGCGCCGCCTCCGAGGGCGGCGCCGTTCTTCGCGGTCTTCTGGGCGATCGTGCCCTGCGTGGTGGCCAGGTACTCGGTGGTGACGTTGTCACTCTGGTCCTGGTCGACCAGGCCGAAGTCGCGGGTGGTCAGGCAGGGTCGGCCGTCCTTCGCGGTGCCCAGGGGCGGGACGGTGAGCCTGCCGGCGCCTTCGGCGGTGTCGGCCGCGGTGAAGAAGGCGGGGGCGTCGCAGTACGCGAACTGGCCGAACGGCTGCCCGCCCGGAACGCCGCCCACGCAGTTTCCGGCGGCGGTGTGGCCGGCCAGGGTGAGTGTGTTGCCGTTGTAGCCGAACCAGATGCCGACCACGGCGTTGGCCGGCAGGGTCGGCACGACGGGGGCGGCCGCCGGGGTGCTCCCGTTGTCGATGACCAGCGGGTCGTAGACCGAGATGGTGCCGGTGCCCGGGTCGATCACGGTGGCCTGGACGAAGGCCGACTGGTTGGCGTTCGACTCGTGGCAGGCGCCCTGGGCCGGATCGGTGGCCGTCAACCTGTAGGGCGTGGCCAGGCCCTGGGCGGTGAGCGGGTTGGCCGGCACCCGCAGGGTGCAGTTCGGGTTGGGCTGGGCCGGCGGGGCGGCCGGCGGCGTGGTGGCGGCGAAGGACACCCCCAGCAGGGCGACGCCTGCGGTGATGACACCGGCCAGGCTGAGGCTGAGCGTGGTCACCCGACGGCTTCGGGTACGGGAGCGATGGCGGGTTGGTGTTGGGGGCATGGGAGATCCTCTGAAGAAGGTGCCATGACGGTGGGACACGTCCATGAGGGCGACGGCCGATCGCTGACGGGTGCTCAATGGCGCGCAGGTGTCAGCTTCGAGACCACAGGAGGAGTTCGGCTCTCGACATCGAGCGAACGCCGATGTGATCGATCGTAGGAGGCGTCCGGGGCCGGATCCCACCGCCGGGTGATTCCCTAAGGGACACCTAAGGCGCCGCTCAACCGACGGCGGTGGTCACCGCACCCCCCGCGCGCCAGTCGCGGGACGACCCGTCGTTCACCGTGGTCGCCGTCACGCCGCTGCCCGGATCGTCGCCGTCCGGGGCCAACTCGACTTCTGCGGAGGGGGATCCAGGGCCGGCGACCGGACGGATCGCACCGGCCTCGGTGATGGCGAAGACCTCGTCCGCTCGCTCGGGAACGCCCGCGGCGAAGCACGGCCAGATCCCGGCGGCACCGTTGGCACCGGTGTCGGAGGCCAGGCAGTAGGTGGGGTCGGCCAGGTTGCGGATCACCCCGCCGCGGCTGACGGCCCACTTCTGGATCGGGTCCCCGGTGCAGGGGTTCAGCACGACGTCCGCGCCCGCCCGCAGGACCCCGTCCCGGACGTCGAGGCACAGACCCGACCCGGCGTTGACCAACTGGACGTAGGTGTAACCCTGGTGGGCTGGGGACGTGGTGGGGAAGGAAGGGGGCGAGACCGCGCCGACAGCCGGCGGACCGTCCGCCGCGGCGGAGACCGTGACCACGGCCCCGCCACTGCGGGGCAGCAGGGCGCTCACGGTACCGGCCACCACGAGGCCCAGCAGCATGGCGGCCAACGCCACACCGCTCGCCACCGCCCGCCGGGCCGGACCGCACGGACGTCGGGCCGCCGCCGTCACCGGGTCGTGCGGCCGGCCGGCCGCACGGTCGGACGGCTGCGCGCCACGACGGGGAACGCGCGGGGCCTGGGCCGCTGGTCGCCTCGTGACCGACTCCTGCGCGGCTGCGACGGCCGGGAGGCCCGCCGCGGCAGGTGTGCCGGACCGCGCCGGGACGTCGCCGGCGCGCAGGGTCCGGGCGGCGACGTAGGCCCCGCCCCACGGCAGCAACCCACGCGCCAGGACCGGGCCGGGGCGCGCGTTCAGGCCCTCCAGATCCCCGCGCGCCAGGCGGCAGTCGTGGCATCCGCTGACGTGCCGCTCGAAGTCCTCGTCCACCCGGGGATCGACGGGCCGGGTGGCGGCGTCCAGCAGACCGGTGAACCGGCGGCAGGTCTCCTGCGGCACCCAACCCGTGAACGCCCGCAGGTAGGAGGTGCGCAGCCGGCCCAACGCGTCGGCGCACAGGTCGGGCACCTCGTCGGGTTCGAGATCCAGCAGCACACCCACGTGCTCGGGATCGTCCTGCTCCACCAGGACGTGCCACAGCAGGGCCTGCGTGACCCCGGGCAGTGCGGTGAAGACGCGTCGGGTCAGCGGCAGGCCCGTGCCGGCCGGCGCTGGACTCGGGGCGCACTGCTGGACGAGTTCGAGCAACCGGTACCGCAGGGCGCCCGAGTGTTCTCCGGACAGCGCCCGTTGGAACGCCATGTCCACGAGCTGGGCCGGGTCGCCGTCGCCGTCGGCCAACCGGGCGTAGCAGAGCAGGGCCGACGTATGACGCAAGCGCAGTTCGGCAAGGGGGTCCGTGGGCTCGACACCGCCCGACGACGGGTCCCCCTGCACCGGTTGATCCACCGACGGCTGCGCCCCCGCCTGGAGGATCGCGAGCAGAACGGCGTCGGAAGGACTGCCCATCGGCGTGCCTGACAACTGCTCTCCCACCTTCAGCAGGGTGCGGGACGGGAGCGATGCCGTGCTCGGCAGGGCGCCCGCCGGTCCGCCGGGTGCGCGGCCGGAGCCTGCCCCGCTCATCGTGCGGCTGGGTCGGGGACCCGTACGCGACGCTGAGCGAGCCGCGCCGGGACACCCGACAGGGAAAGAAGAGTAGGCCTGCGGGTGGGCATCCCGGCGTTTTGCCGGAGTTTTGCCAAACTCCCTCGGTGCGGCCGGTGAGCCGTTGAACAGCGTTGGCCAGGCACAACCCGGTCGCGGCATTGCGCAGTTGCACGTGGGGCGTGTTCCTGCTCAGCCGGTGCACCGCTCGCGCCGCCGAACCGCCGGCCGCCGCCGCACCGGGCACGGGAGGGCTCCCAACAGGCCGACGGTGGGCCGGGGTTGCCGCAGGGGCGGGTCGAGACCGAGCGGTCGGCGAGCGGTCCCGGGTCCGATGGCGGCCGGCAGCGAGGACGGTGCGGCCGGGGTGTCCAGCGGCTGGACGCGCGAGACGGGCCAGGCGATCGCGATCGCTCGGCCGACCACGTTCGCCAGCGGGATGGTCCCCTGGCCTGGACTCCGCATGTGATAGCGCGAGTCGGCGGACACGTCACGGTGGTCACCCATCACCCAGAGCCGCCCCTCGGGCACGGTGACGCGAAAGGTGAGTCGGGAGGGCACGTTGCCGTCGGCGAGGTAGGGCTCGTTGATCCCGGTGCCGTTGACGGTGATCCGGCCGTGGGCGTCGCAGCAGGCCACGGTGTCCCCGCCGACCCCGATCACCCGCTTGATCAGATCCTGCCCGCTGTCCGAGGGCAGCAGGCCGACGTAGGAGAACGCCTCCTTCACCCCGCGCAGCACCGGTGGGTCCGAGGCGTTCTGCCGGCCGGGTTCCAGCCAGCCACCGGGGTCCTTGAACACCACCACGTCGCCGCGCCGCAGCCCGCCGCCGAACCACGGGGTGAGTCTGTCCACCATGACCCGGTCGCCGACGTCGATGGTGTTCTCCATCGAGCCCGAGGGAATCACGAACACCTGCACCAGGAAGGTCTTGAGCAGCAGGGCCATCACCAGTGCCGCCATCGCGATCACCGGCAGCTCGCGCACGAGGGAACGCTTCCGTCGGCGGGCCGCCCGGCGCGCGCTGCGGCGCCGCTCCACACGTCCCCTGACGGCGCGTGACCCCGACGCGGCTCCCGACACCACCTCGGACGTCTCCACGGTCACCAACCCTTGCTACCGGGCGGAACCCGACCGCTCCGCGCATGGTTCGTGCGTTCTCGCGCCACCGGACCGCGGGCGGATCAGTCGCCCAGCACCAGGTTGCCGCCGTCGACCTTGACCCCGACCGTGGGCAGCGCGGACATCGCCGGTCCCCCGACGACCGAGCCATCGGCGATCTTGAAGGTACTGCCGTGGCAGGGGCACTTGATGACTCCGTCGGCGACGCTGGAGACGGTGCAGCCCTTGTGGGTGCAGACCGCGCTGAACGCCTTGTACTGCCCCGCGGTCGCCTGGGTGACCACCACCTTGGCGGCGGGGAAGACGACGCCACCGCCGACCGGAACGTCCATCGCCTTGCCGAGCACGGTGGGGCCGCCGGACATCGACGGGTCGGCCGTACCGTTCGCGGCGGCACTGCCGGGCGAGGGGGAGCCGGCGGCGGCCGAGGAGCCGGTTGCGGGGCCGCCCGCACCCATGGCGGTGGGAGTGGCGGCGTTCCCGGCGCCCATCGAGCCGGATCCGTCTGACGCGGACGACGAACAACCGCACAGGGCCAGTGCCGCCGCACCGCCGATACCGGCGGTTCCGCAGAGCACTGCACGGCGGGAGGGGGTGGACTGCCGCGCTTCGGCGGCCGTGTTCTCGGACATGGGGATCGCTTTCTCGAAAGCTGGCGGTCAATGAGCGCCAGAACCGTTGCGGTGGGCCAACTGGGCTGAAGAGCACTGTGCTTGAGCCATCAACGGGACGCCCGCACAGCTTGACCAGAGGAGTGGTCCTCAGGTGTTCTGGTCGTCCGCGGGCTGCGGCGCGACGCTGCTGCTGCCGGGCACCGGTGCCTTGCTGGGCGGCATCGGCGGCGCGGTCAGCATGACCTGTAGGTAGAGGCCCGTCGTGACGACCATGACGGTGGCGATGAAGCGCCACCGGACGTTCCTTCGGGCGGGCTTGCTGAGCAGATGGTGCAGCAGGCTGCCGGTCCGCCGGGACCGGGACCGGGCGGAGCCGCGGCCACGACGGGATCGTCGCCGGCTCATCGGCGCCTCCTGACGGCCGGTGCCGAGGACCGCGTGAGCGGACGGGTGCGGTCGGGACGCTCGGTGCGGCCGATCCGGTCGCGGTAGCCGAGCAGTTGGCGGGGCATGTCGAACGCGACGGCGGCCACCAGCTGGCTGCCCTGTGGGGTGTCGCGGTGATAGGCGGCCACGAAGTTCTCGGAGCGCAGCGACCCTTCGACGATCTCCATCCGATCTCCCAGCGCGGGCATCCCGACCGCTTGCAGGCGCCTGCCGTGCTGTTCGGACCAGAATCGCGGGACCGGAGTGAAGATCGCGGCCTGAGCGGGGCCCTGGAGCAGGGCGTCGGCGGCGTGCTGGCCCATCTCGACCGCGTGGATCAGGTGTTCCACCCGCCGGGGCGTGGCGTCGAACCGCAGGTTGGGCCACCGGGCCACATCGCCTGCCGCCACCACGCCGGGGATCGGCCGGCCGGTCAGGTCCACGGCGTGGCAGGTCTCGTCGCAGAGCACGCCGTCGGAGATGTCCAGTCCGCTGCCGCCCAGCCATTCGGTGCGGGGCACGCTGCCCAGTCCCAGTACGACGAAGTCGGCGTCGATCACCTCTCCGTCGTCCAGCCGAAGGCGCAGTCCGGCGCCGGTGTCGGTCCACTCGCTGATCTGTGTGCTGAGCCGGACGTCGACCCCGGCCCGGGCCTGGATGCGCCCGACCACCTCGCCGAGCTTGCCGCCCAGCACCCGGCGCAGCAGCGGCGCGCTGTGCACGACCAGGGTCACGTCCATGCCGTGTTCGCGGGCGGTGCAGGCGAGTTCGCAGCCGACGAAGCCGCCGCCGAGGACCACCACGTGGTGGGCCTGAGCCTCCTGCATGGCCTGCTGGACGGCGACCGCGTCGGCTACGGTACGGACCGTGCGGACCCGGTCGCTGACGACGGGAGTCTCGGGCAGCCGCCTGGCGTCGACGCCGGTGGCGATCACCAGGCCGTCGTAGGGAAGCCGTTCGCCGCCGCGGAGCTCCAGGGTCCGCCGCTCGGTGTCCAGCCCGAGCAGGTGGGTGCTGAGCAGCCACTGCGCGTCCAGGGACTCGTCGGCCCGGAAGGTGAGATCGTCCTCGACCAGCTCGCCGGCCAGGAACTGCTTGGACAGCGGCGGTCGGCTGTAGGGCCGGCGCGCCTCCTCACCGACCAGGACCAGTTCGCCGTCGAAGCCCCGTTCGCGCAGCCGGCTCGCCGCGCTCAGCCCCGCCAGCCCGCCCCCGGCGACCACGATCCGCCGGTAGCCGTCCCGGCTCGCCGCGGCGCCGCGCGAACGGCGGGCCGGGCCGGGCAGCGAACCGCCGCGGATGGCGATGGCCTGCATCGGGCAGCAGCGGACCGCCTGGCGGGCCTGGGCCGCGAACTCCGCCGGCACGGTCCCGGTGTAGTGCAGCGAACCACCCTCGGAGATCCGGAAGACCTCGGGTGCCTCCTGCTGGCAGATGCCGTAGATGTGGCAGCGGTTGTTGTCCACGCTGACCTTCACCGGCTCGGCCTCGTCGACGAGCTTGGGGAGGAACTCCTCGGGGGTGTATTCCAGCCAGCGCTCCAGGTCCGCCCCGGCTTCGGGCTCGAGCTCGAGGTCGAGGTCGGTCTCGAGCCCGAGGTCGAAGCCGAGTTCGGGTGCGGGCGCTGCCTCGAGTTCGAGCGCGGGCATCGGGTAGCCGGGCGTCTCGTCCGTGGGGACCTGGTAGGTGGGGACCGGGTAGGTGGGGACCGGGTAGGTGGGGACCGGGTAGGTGGGGACCGGGTACGCGGGCACGTACGAGAGCATCGTGCCGGCGAACGGGACCTGCTGGTCGTGGCCGGGGACCCACTGCTGGGGCTCGGTCCACCAGGGGGACCACTCGGCGGGCGGGGCGGAAGCGGGCTGACAGGCGTCGAGCACGCTCTGCGGCTGCCACTGCTCCCACGGCTGCACGGTCTGCTGCGCGGCCCACGGTTCCTGGGCAGGCCATGGCCCCTGGGCCTGGGAGGTCTGCTGCGGCGGCCGTTGTTCCTGCTGACGCTGTTCGTCCTGCGGCCACCATGCTTCGTTCGACCATATGGCCGGGATAGTCATCGGGTGGAGTCCAAATCGCTCGAGAAGAGCCCCTGGCAGGGCTTTTGACGGATCGTAGAGTCGTTGCGAGGCGAAAGTCCGGGGCGGCGGGAGTCGCTAACCAAGCCATAAGGTTCTGCTGAGCCGCCGGCCGGCCGCCAGGTCAGCGGACCGCGCTGGCGAGCACGAACCAGGCCGCCTTCCCCAGGTGCGCCGACCGGAATCCCCAGCGGCCCTGGGACAGGGCGTCGACGATCTGCAGTCCGCGACCGCTCTCGGCGAGGGTGGGTAACCGGCTGTCGACGTCGTCGTCCTCGGGGTCGAGGGTGCCCGCGCCGTCGACGCGCACGGGGAGGACCGGCTGCCGGGGGTCGCTGTCGTGGACCTCGACGATGACGGCGGCTCGGGTGAGGATCAGCCGTAACAGGCAGGGAGTTGTGGCGTGGCACTGCGCGTTGGCGGTGAGTTCGCTCGCCATGACCAGGGCGTCCTCGACCCTCTCCGGGGGAAGGCGCAGACCGGTCAGGGCGTCGCGCAGGCGACGCCGGGCATGGGCCGTCGGGTTCGGCTCGTCGGCGGTCCAGGAGTACAGGGTGCGGAGGGAGTGTACGGCGCGGTGGCCGGTGGCCATCTCACGGCCTCTCTTGGCGGAGCCTGGAGGTGGAAGGCAGTGCCCGGATCAGGAAGGCCAGCAGGCAGGCCAGGGCGCCTGCCGCGACCCCGACCGCGACGACGTTGACGTGGCGCGGCTCCGGATGGACGGTGAAGATGTGCAGCCAGATCAACCCGAAGGCGAGGTAGGCGAGTTGGTGGAGCCTCAGCCATTTCGCGTAGCCGAGTCGTTGCTGTAGCCACACCGAGCACCCGGCCGCGATAGCCAGTTCGGTGCCCAGCACGCCGAAACCGACCGGCACCCGCTGCAGACCGCCCGTGAACGGAACGAGGAGGTCGACGGTGCTGATGTCCCAGACGCTCTGGTAGCAGAAGGTCACACCGTGCAGCGCTCCGAAGATCAACGCGGAGAGCGCGAGGGTCATGTGTGCCCCGTACACCGTCTTGCGGTTGACGTTGCGTTGGAAGTAGCGCATGCGGAGCACGATGCCGAGCAGGACGGTCGCCACCATCAGCGTGTAGGAGATGATCGCGAAGAGGCGAGCGATCTCGTGGACGCCCGTGTCGTACGGAATCCGCCGGTCGTAGGCGTCCAACGGCGAGCCCGGTATGGGGGTCGCCGCCGATGCCGGCTGAGCGAAGACCAGCGACAGCACCGCGACGAGCGCCACCGCCACCACGAGCACCAGGACGGCCTGGCGCAGTCGCACCCGGACATCGCCCGGCAGCGTGCCCTTGGCGTCGAGGGTCGGCACAGCATCGGAAATCGAGGTCATGGATTCCTTGCTCCGTAAGGGTCTTGCGGTCGTGCCGAGGAAGGCGACACCGATCGTAGGATCGTCGCGAGACGGAAATCCCGGAGCACAGGAGCGTCTCACCAACCCCTAAGCCTGTGTTGACCCGAGGACGACGGGCGGACCGGGTGAGCGGGACCTTAAGCGATGTTTAGGGGGTCGTGCGGTGGGGCCCTTCGGCCCTGGTCAGCTCCTACGATCGAGCACGTAGGCGGTCGTGAAGACCGCGCATCGGCGCCGTGTACTTCCGCGCCAAGAGAAGGAGTTGGGCCAATGACAGGCAACAACCGGACGGATCCGGAAGCCGACTGGCAGCTCCGTGTACCGCCTTACGCGGACGGCGTACGAGTGCCGGCGCAGGCCGGCTCGGAGTGGGAGACCGCTCCTCTCCCGTCCGTGGCGTCGGTCCGCTCCGCCGAGTCGACCGACGCGGAACAGCGCGGCCGCCGCCGGGCCCTGCTGGCGGTCGGCGGCGGCCGGCGCCGGCCCTGGGCCGCCGGGGCGATGGCCCTGGTGGCGTTGGCCGCGGCGGCCGCCGTGAGCGTCCAGCTCGTCGCGTTGACCACGCCGACCGCCGTCCAGTCCGGCGGGACGCCCGTCGCCGTGTTCGGCGATCCCTCCCCGGGGCCGGACGGCTCGCAGCCCGCCGTGCCGACGTCCGGACCCACCGCTCCCGTGCCGGCCGCGCCCGTCTCAGCCGCACCCACGCCCGCCGCGCCCACGCCGGCGGCACCCACTCAAGCCGCACCCACGCCCGCCGCACCCACGCCCGCGGCACCCACTCCAGCCGCACCCACGCAGCCGGTCAGCATGCCGCCGGTCAGCCAGCCCCCGCCGGCGATCACCGCGGCCCCGGTGCCCGCCGCCGTGCTGGTCGAGCCGGCGTCCGGCCGCTGCCTCGACGTCACGACCGGCGGGAACGAGGTGGGCATCTGGTCCTGCGACGGCCGTGCGAGTCAGCAGTGGGCCCTCACCGCCGCCGCCGAGCTGAGCACCGAGGGCGGCACGCTCTGCCTGGCTCCTGCGGAGGACCCCGCGCAGCCCGGTACCCGGCTGGTGGCGAACTCCTGCACCGGTGCCGACAACCAGAAGTGGCACGTCCGGCCGGACGGCGGCCTGGTCAGTGCCGAGTTCGGCCTGTGCCTGGACGTGCTGAACGGGTACACCGACAATGGTGCCCCGCTTCAGCTGTGGACCTGCGACAGCCAGGCGAACGCGGTGAGCCGCTGAAGTCGGCGCCGGGCAGGGCGCGAAGACGATCCCCCGGAGCAGGGGGCGCGGCTACAGGGGTGCCGTACTGACGGGTCGGCCGGAGGTCCGTCCAGCCGACCCGGTGAAGGTATGCGACCCAGGGGAGCGGTCCGGCCCGATCCAGAGGTGCGGCCACCGGCCTACCAGTGGCTGCCGAAGGCCGTGATCGTCGGGATCGGTGAGGTGGCGAGGCTCGGCGCCGTGGTGGGGGTCGGCGTCCCAGTGGGACGCGGTGCGACGGTCGGTGCCGTGGTGGGAGGCGGCGTGCTGGTCGCCATCGCGCTGCCGCTCGGCGTGCTGGTCGTGCCCGGCGTGGCGGTGGGCTTCGCGGTCGGGCCGGGGGTGGGGCCGGCCGGCGGGCAGCCGAGGCTGGCCAGCGAGGCGGCCAGGCGCTGGGTCAGGAAGTCGAAGAGGCTCCGAGCTGCCTGCGGGGACGCCGCCCCGGCGGTGAACGTCCGGTCCAGGTTGAGGCGTTGGGCACCGAAGGTGGCCAGGTCCGTGCAGTACGCCGTCAGGTCGCGGCGTGCGCCGGCGCTGTCGCGGGGCAGTGTTCCGTCGGCGACGTAGCGCGTCGTCTGCCCCTGGTTCTGCTGCCCGGCCCCGGGGCCCAGCGGGCCACCGAGCGGGACCAACGCGATCGGTGACGCCTGGAAGTTGGCCGCCTGGAGTTCATCGAGGGCGACCGCGGTGGCCTTGCTGCCCGGGTCGGCGAGGTCGGGGGCCATCCACGGGGTGCAGCCCAGTGCCGGGTCCTGGAAGGTGTCCAGCAGCACGTTGTCGCTGCCGTTGAGCGGCGCGACGCCGCCATGGATCAGGGCACCGTCGTGCAGCCGCCCGGAGTTCGCGGCGGTCTTCTGCGCGGTCCGGCCGTGTGCGGTGGTCAGGTACTCGGTGGTGACGTTGCCGGCGCGGTCCTGGTCGACCAGGCCCAGGTCGCGGGTGGTCGGGCAGGGCTTGCCGTCACGGGCCGTGCCCAGCGGCGGAACGGTGAGCTTTCCGGCGCGCTCCGCGGCCGTCGCGGCGGCGAAGAACGCGGAGCCGTTGCAGGAGGCGAACTGGCTGAACGGCTGCTTCGCGGATCGGCCGGCGCACTTCCCGGCGGCGGTCTGACCGTTCAGCCGGAGGGCGGCTCCGTTGAAGCTGACCCAGATGCCGACCACCGCCCGCTCCGGCAGCGCGGGGCGCACCGGAGCGGCGGCGGGCTCGCTGCCCTTGTCGATGACCAGGGGGTCGTAGACCGCGACCGCGCCGCTGACCGGGTCGAGCACGGTGGCCTGGACGAACGCCGCCTGGTCGGCGTTCGACTCGTGGCAGGGGCCCTTCGCGGGATCGGTGGCGGTCAGGGTGTAGGGGGTGGCCAACCCTCGGGCGGTGAGCGGGTCGGCCGGCACGGTGAGGGTGCAGTTCGGATCGGACAGGACGACCGGCGGAGCGGTGGGAACGGTGTCGGCGAAGGAGACGCTGAGCAGCGAGGCGCCGGCGGCGAGCACGCCCCCGAGCGCGAGGCTCCAGTTGGTCACCCGGCCACGTCGGGACGGGCAATGGTGCTTTCCTGACGGTCGAGGCATACGAGATCCTTTGGCCGATGTCGGTGCTGGGGAAAGGCAGGTCGGTCTCGGTCCGGAACCACTTGCCGACACCGTTGATCGTATGAACGGCTCGGGGCTGAAATCGCAGGCAACGAGAGCCTCTAACCAACGCATAAGGTTTCCCTCACCCGCGATTTCGGGGCCGCCCGGTGAGCTTCCCGACACCTGCGCCGAAGCCGCAGCTGAGGTGCTCCTCAGCGGAACCGAAAGTTCCCGGACAGCGCGGAGCCGCTCAGGCTCCCCGGGCGACGCGCCGGGCCTCCCCGGCCCTTCGGCGCCGGTGACCCCACGGCCGGCCGAGAACCCGGCGCGGATCGGAGGCCAGGCCGAGGATCACCTCCACCCGCGCTCCGCCCAGTGGGCTGCGCAGGATCCGCACGTCACCGCGGGTCGAGTCGGCGGCGCTGCGGGCGATGTCCAGCCCGAGGCCGGTGGACCCGCCCGTACTGACCCCGCGCGAGAGCGCGCCGGCCGGGTCCTCGATGCCGCTCCCGCCGTCCTCGACCACCAGGACGACGCTCTGCGCCGTCCGCTGCACGCTCACCGCGAAGTCGGTCCCCTGCGGCGTGTGCCGGAAGACGTTGCCGACCAGGGCGTCGACGACCGCGGCCAGGTCGTCCTCCGGCAGCCGAACGGGCGTCGGTTCGTCGGTCACCTCGAAGGCGCACGCGCGGCCCTGCTGCTCGGCGAGCACCGACCAGAAGCCGACGCGGTGTCCGGCCAGCTCGGCCACCTGGCATGACGGGGCGGCGGACTGCTCGGAGCGGGCGCCGCCCTCCCGACGCCCGATCTCGCCGCTCGGGCCCGCCGGTCGGGTGGACAGCGGTGTCCGGGCGGCCAGGATGATCGAGTCCAGCTCGGCCTCGAGATGGTGAATCGCCGCGGCTGCCCGTTCCGCCCCCTGGACCGGGCCGATCTGCTCGACCGCGAGGTGCAGCGCGGTCAACGGCGTCCGCAGCCGGTGCGACAGATCAGCGACCAACTCTCGTTCGGTCGCGAGGAGTTGCTTCACGTGGTCGGCCATGGAGTTGAACGCCAGGCCGGCCTCGTAGAGATCCGTGGGCCCCGCCGGCTCCACCCGTACGTCCAGGTTGCCGGCCCCCAGTGCCGCCGAGGCGTGGGCGAGCCGGCGCGACGCCCGCACCGCCCGCGCACCGAGCCGGTCGGCCACCAGCACCGAGCCGATCACCAGGCCCAGCGCCAGAAGTGACATCACCGCCCAGGCGCGGGTCACGCCCCGGGTGAGCTCTGCCCGCGGCACGAACTCCTCGACGACAGCCACCCGGTCGAGGTTCAGGAAGACCGGTTGCAGGTACTCCCACCCGCCGGCGACGTCACGGCTGACGGACTCCCGGTCCTGGACGGCCTGGCCCAGCAGCTGGGCCGACGCGTGCGGGGTGCCGACGACCTGCCCGTCCGGCAGGTGCAGGCAGAGCCGATCCGAGGAGTCCAGCCGAGCCACCACCGGTGCCAGGTCAGCGGGTTGGCTGGACTGGGCGAGGGCGGCCACCGCCACCGCGGCCCGCTGCTGCGCGGCTGCGGTCGCCTCGGCGTGCACCTGTGTGCGCAGCAGCAGGGCGAGCGGAATCAGGAACGACACGGCCACCATCGAGGTCGCCAGCAGCGCGACCATGGCCAGGGTGGCTCTCACAGCGGGGACACCAGCTTCACTCCGACGCCGCGGACGGTGTGCAGGTAGCGGGGCAGCGAGGCTCGTTCGCCCAACTTGCGGCGCAGGCAGGACAGGTGCACGTCGACGGTCTGCTCGTCCACGTACGGCTGGCGCCACACCTCGTCGAGGAGCTCGCGCTTGGAGATGACGCGACCGCAGTTGCGGGCCAGGAACGCCAGCAGGTCGAACTCACGCCGGGTCAACCTCACCTCCTGGTCGGCGAGATGAACGGTTCGCGCCATCGGGTCGATCCGCAGCTCGCCGGTGACCAGCGGCGTGTTGCCGCTGCCCAACACGCTGACGTCGCCCGCTTCGAGGGCCCCGGTGCGGGCGGCGCTGCGGCGCAGCACGGCCGCCAGCCGGGCGACCAACTGACCACCGGAGAACGGCTTGACCAGGTAGTCGTCGGCGCCCGCGTTGAGCAGCTTGATGATCTCCCGGTCGTCGTCGCGGGCGGTGGCCACCACCACGGGGACCTGGGACAGGCCGCGGATCATCCGCAGGGCGTCGGCGCCGTCCAGGTCGGGCAGGCCCAGATCGAGCACCACCGCGTCCGGTGGCCACTGGGTGATCTCCCGCAGGGCGCCGAACCCGTCGGGAGAACTGCGCACCAGAAGTCCGTGCGTGGTGAGGATCTCTATCAGGGACGTTCGGATGGTGGGGTCGTCTTCGACGACGAGGACGGACGTCATGGCGCACACCGTAGCCGACTCGTCGGCCGCGTCCACGGGCGGTGAATCGGGGCTTAGGGCTTCCTTAGCGGATTCTGTGCCCGGGTGCTCCGGCGTCGCGTCGCCCGTAGGCTCACCGCTGGAATGGCGGGCCTGGTTCGCTCTCACTCGTGGCGTCCTGCCCGAAGGAAAAGCCTTATCCGCCACGGAATCTGACGTGGCGCCGGAGAACGCGTCGCGATCACCTCGCTACCGGGGTCCACGCACCGGCCCACACGGCTAGCCGGCATGCGGGTGCCGTGGCGCGTCACCGCGGACGCCCTGACTCCGGCTCAGACCAGCACCCAGACCCCGACCCGTGAACGGACGACGACCGTGAGCCTCGACCACGCCCCGCGCAAGGCCGTTTCCATCAAACGCGCCGCACCACTGACATCCCCGAGCACCGCACTGCCGGGCAGGCGGTCGACGACCGGCAGTCGCGCGCTGACACGCGAGGCCCGAACGGCCGGCACCGGTGCCCGGTCCGCGAACCTGACCTGGCCGGCGGAAGGCGAGCCCACGCGGGTCGGCGCCGACGAGGCACGAGTGGCCGGGGCCCGCCGACGGGACCAGACCCTGGAATCGTCCCGACGTGAGCTCATCTCGTGGCTCTCGCACGACCTGCGCGCGCCGCTGGCCGGGCTTCGCGCGATGGCCGAGGCGCTGGAGGACGGAGTCGCCGAGGACCCGCACCGCTACTACGGCCAGATGCGCACCGAAGTGCACCGCCTCACCCGCATGGTCGACGACCTCGTCGAGCTCTCCCACCTCCAGAGCAGCACGCTGCGCCTCTCGCCCTCCCGGGTCTCGGTTGACGACCTGGTCGGCGACGCCATCGCCGGCGCCTCCCCGCTGGCCCGCGAGCGTGGCGTGCGGCTGCTGGACGCGCACGTCGAGGCGGCCCCCGTCCAGGTGGACGACCGGGAGATCGCAAGGGTGTTGGCCAACCTGCTGACCAACGCCATCCGGCACACCCCGGCCGAAGGCGTGGTGGCGGTCGCCGCCCATCAGCTGGCATGCGAAGTGGTGGTCTCCGTCACCGACGAGTGCGGCGGCATACCGGAACAAGAACTGGCAAAGGTGTTCGACACCGGATGGCGAGGCGGCGGTACCCGAACTGCGGGATCGTCCCGTTCCGCGGGCGTCCTGAACACCAGCGGCGCGGCGGCCGGCCCGCCCTTGGGCGCCGGGGCCGGTCTGGGGCTGGCGATCGTCCGGGGAATCGTGGAGGCACATGCCGGGCGAGCCAGCGTACGCAACGTCAGCGGCGGTTGCTGCTTCGAGATCGTCCTGCCGGCCGCCGGTGCCGACGCACTGGGCCCGCAGGACGACCGCTCGGACGGCGATGCGCGCGTCTCCAGCGCTGACGCCGGCAGCCGGCCCGGACGTGACCAGGCTCCACGTACCGAGTCCACCCGGCCCTCCTCCCGAGCCGACGTCCCCTTTCCTCGGCTGCTCGGCGACGAGCCCTGCCGGCGCCTCGGCGTCGACCCCGAGACCTTCTGGCCCGAAGGCCCCGAGGCCGAGGCGCGCACCGCCACCGCGAAACAGTTGTGCGGCGACTGCCGGACCAGCACCCGCACCGAGTGCCTCAGCTGGACGCTCGCCAACCCCGCGCTTGCAGGCGGTGCCATCTGGGCCGGGCTCACCGCCCACGAACGCCGGGCCGAGATCAACCGCCTCCGGCAGGAAGAGCTCGCCGCGGAACGGCGGGACCGCTGGTCACAGCCCGGCGCCGGCTCGCGCGGTGAGGGAGGCCGCGAGGCGCTGGGTGAGGAAGTCGAAGAGCCCCTGGCCGACCTGGGCGCCGAACCGGCGACCCGTCGCCCGTCGAGGCCGGTCGCAAGCGATGGCCCGCGCTGCCGAAGGCGAGAGTGAGCTGTTCCTTAGGGCTTCCTCTTGCCGACTGTTATGCGGCTTTTGACCGTTTCGGCGCCCCTAGGATCGGCCCAGCAGACCCGGTGACGCACCAGCTCGGGTCGCTCGTGCCTCTCTCCCCCGCTGCCGGAGCAGGATGCCGCGTCGCCGACCGGCACGCCCACCGGAACCGCTCCGCTCGTCCGACAGGAGACTCGATTTGTCACACTCTCAGCAGCCCCCGACCAGGCGGTCCCGCAGGCGCCCCACGCTCAAGCGCAGGGTTCGCGTGGCGGGGATCGCCTCCTCGATAGCCGGACTGCTCGCCGGCGGCGCCATCGCGCTCAACTCGGCCGGTGCGGCGGTCATCGCCGCCCCCGCCGTGCACCTCGACGCGGCCGCCGCCCAGCACTACCGCGAGGCCTGCCCGCCCGCCTCCCCGGGCCACTACTCCTGCAACGCCCTGGTTCGTACCGACCTCAAGCCGCAGTTGGCCCGGCCTGACGCCACCCGCAACGCGGCCGTGCCCGGCTACGGCCCGAGCGAGTTGCAGTCCGCCTACGGCCTCGCCGCTGCTGCCGCCTCCGCCGGCAGCAGCGGTCGGACGGTCGCCATCGTCGACGCCTACGACGACCCCAACGCCGAGAGCGACCTCGCCGTCTACCGCAAGCAGTTCGGCCTCCCCGCCTGCACCGCGGCCGGCGGCTGCTTCAGCAAGGTCGGTCAGAACGGCCAGACCTCCCAACTGCCCGCGCCGGCACCCGCGAACAACGACTGGACCGGCGAGGAGTCGCTCGACGTCGACATGGTCTCGGCCATCTGCCCGAACTGCCGCATCCTCCTGGTCGAGGCGAACTCAGCGAGCGACACCGACCTCGGCACGGCCGTGAACGCGGCCGTCCAACTCGGCGCCAAATACGTCTCCAACAGCTACGGCGGCCCCGAGTCGCCGAGGGAGACCACCGAGGACACCCAGTACTACAACCACCCCGGTGTAGCGATCACCGCCTCCTCGGGTGACTCCGGGTTCGGCGTCGAGTACCCGGCCGCGTCCCAGTACGTGACCGCCGTCGGCGGCACCGCGCTGAACCGGGCGAACAACGCGCGCGGCTGGAGCGAGTCGGTCTGGTCGACCTCCCCCTCCGAGGGCGCGGGCTCCGGCTGCTCCGCCTTCGACCCCAAGCCGTCCTGGCAGAGCGACAAGGGCTGCGCCAAGCGCACCGTCGCGGACGTCGCCGCCGTCGCCGACCCGGCCACCGGCGTCGCGAGCTACGACACCTTCAACGGCAACGGCGGCTGGAACGTCGAGGGCGGGACCTCCGTCGCCGCCCCGATCATCGCCGCGGTCTACGCCTTGGCCGGCACCCCGGCCGTCGGCGCCATCCCGGCCGCCTACCCGTACGCGCACGCCGCCGCCCTCAACGACGTCACCAGCGGCGCCACCGCGTCCTGCTCCCCCGGCTACCTGTGCACCGCGGGCCTCGGCTACGACGGCCCGACCGGGCTCGGCACGCCCAACGGGACCAGCGCGTTCACCGGCGGCGGGGCCACGGGCACCGGCGGCACCGGGGGTGCGGGCGGCGCAGGCACCGGCGCGTCGGGCCGCGAGGTGACGATCTCCAACACCGGCCTGATCTCGGGCACCCCGACCTCCTGACACCGCCACACCCACATCGGCCTCTGCGACCCTTCCAGGTCGCAGAGGCCGATGTCGCACGGGGCAGGTGGGAGGTCGAACCCCGGACCAGCCCCTGGCCACCTGCCTGTCCAAGCCGCCTCTTACTATCGTTCCGCATTCTTCGACGGACGCTGATGCCCGCTTGGTCGTGTGCCCGCCGTCCAACGAGCAACACGACACAACGACTCCGCCGCCCGGCGATGGAGTCGTGCATCGAGGAGGAACGTTCATGCACGCCCGGAGGATCGGCACGGCTGCCGCAACGGCGTTGGCGCTTCTGGCTGCCCGCGACCTCATCCAGAAGCGGCACGCGCTGCTCCGGAACTTCCCGGTGGTCGGGCACGCCCGGTACCTGCTGGAGACGATCGGGCCGGAGCTGCGGCAGTACATCGTGACCTCCAACGAGGAGGAGCGACCGTTCAGTCGTGACCAGCGCAGCTGGATCTATGCGTCGGCGAAGGAGGAGAACAACTACTTCGGGTTCGGAACCGAAGTCGACGTCGAGCACGTGCAGGGGCACGCCTATCTGAAGCAGCGCACGTTCGCGGGCGCTCTGCCCGACGCGCACGACCCACAGGCCCCACTGCCCTCGGCCAAGGTGCTGGGCGGGCCGCGCGGGCGCGCCAAGGCGTTCCGACCGGCGAGCGTGGTGAACATCTCCGCGATGAGCTTCGGTTCGCTCTCCGGCGCGGCCATCACCGCGCTCAACAAGGGGGCAGCGCTGGCGGGCACGATGCACAACACGGGCGAGGGCGGCCTCTCGCCGTACCACCGCAACGGCGGCGACCTCGTCCTCCAGATCGGTACGGCATATTTCGGCTGCCGCAACGAGGACGGCAGCTTCAACCTCGACAAGCTCAAGGACGTGGTCGCCGGCGCCCCGGTCAAGGCGATAGAGATCAAGCTCTCCCAGGGCGCCAAGCCAGGGCTGGGCGGGATGCTGCCGGGCGCGAAGGTGACCGAGGAGATCGCCGCGATCCGGGGTATCCCGGTCGGCCAGGACTGCGCCTCCCCGTCGCGGCATACCGCGTTCAGCGACGTCGACTCGATGCTCGACTTCGTCGAGCTGCTGGCCACCGAGACCGGTCTGCCGGTCGGGGTCAAGAGCGCGGTCGGCGAGATGAGCTTCTGGCAGGAGCTGGCCACGCTGATGGCGCGTGGCGACCGTGGTGTCGACTTCGTGACGATCGACGGCGGTGAGGGCGGCACCGGGGCGGCACCGCGGATGTTCGCCGACTCGGTGGCGCTGCCGTTCCGGATGGGCTTCTCCCGGGTCTACGGCACCTTCGCCGAGCTGGGGCTGACCGACGACCTGACCTTCATCGCCTCCGGCAAGCTCGGCCTGCCCGAGAACGCCATGGTCGCCTTCGCCCTGGGCGCCGACATGATCAACGTGGCCCGTGAGGCGATGATGTCCATCGGCTGCATCCAGGCGCAGAAGTGCCACACCGACAAGTGCCCCACCGGCATCGCCACCCAGAACCCGTGGCTGGCTCGCGGCATCGACCCGACCTCGAAGGCCACCCGGGCCGCGGTCTACCTGCGCACCCTGCGCAAGGAGCTGATCAAGGTCTCGTCGGCGGTCGGTGTCGCCCACCCGGCACTCATCACCGCCAACGACATCGAGATCATGAACGGCGACTACGAGGCCCGCACCCTGGCCGGCGTCTACGGCTACAAGGACGGCTGGGGCGAGCTCGGCCCGCGCCTCGCCGATGAGATCACGGCACTTCTCACCGCCGGGCCGACCCCCGTCCAGAAGCCGGCCGTCTGACGCGCCGGCACCGACGAGCACCGCGCTCGAAGCGCAGGCTCTCATCTGACCAGTACTGCTGACCGCCCGTCAGTGCCCAGCTTTCCGAAAGGCCGGCGCTGACGGGCGGTCAGCAGCTATGGGGCCCCTGGTCGGAATGCATTGTCAGTGCTCCCTCGTAGTGTGGAACCAACGTTGGAGGGGACGCCGGAAAGGCGTCGGGAGAGCGTTGGAAAAGGGGCAGAACCATGTCTGCGAAGAGGATCAAGCACAAGGTCAACCACGTCTCGCTGGTGGTCGACAATTCCGGCTCGATGCGCAAGCACAAGGCGCAGCTTGTTCGTGTGGTGGACGAATTCGTGAAGGGCCTCCAGGAGGAGTCCGACCGGCTCGGTCACGAGACCCGGATCAGCCTCTACGCTTTCGATCACGCGGTGCAGAACCTGGTCTGGGACATGGACGTCAAGCACCTGCCGTCCCTGCGAGGCCTTTACGAGGTCAACAACGGTGCGACGGCGCTGATCGAGGCGGCCGTGAAATCCATCGCCGACCTGAAGAACATCTGGGAAGGATATGGGGAACACTCCTTCCTCCAGGTCGTCGTCACCGATGGCGAGGAGAACGCCTCGGGTTTCTCGGAGACCGGCCAGATGCACATCCGCATGGGCGGCAGCCAGGGCAGCGCCGTCCTGAGCAGGTGGCTGGGCCGCATTCAGGGTGCCCTGGACACCCTTCCCGACCACTGGACCTCGGCGATCCTGGTCCCGAACTCCCTGGCCAAGCGCACCGCCCAGGAGTACGGCTTCCCGGCGGGCAACATCGCGATCTGGGACGCGGACTCCAGCAAGGGCGTCGAGGAGGCCATCGGCACCGTCAAGACGGCTGCCACGAGCTTCCTGCGGGGCCGCGAACAGGGCGTGCGCGGTACCAGGAACCTGTTCGCCATGGGCCAGGATCTGAGCACCGCCGAGGTGAAGGCCAATCTCGACGCCCTGGAAACCGGCAAGTACATCCTGATCCCGGTCGACCAGCAGACGCCGATCCGCGACTTCGTCACCCGCGCCGGGCACCCGTACAAGACCGGCTGCGCCTTCTACGAGCTGTCCAAGCGCGAGAAGATCCAGGGCAACAAGCAACTCGCCGTGGCGGAGAAGGACCCGGCCACCGGACGGACGACAGGCAGGGTGTTCTCGGGCCCGGCGGCCCGCCAGCTCCTCGGCCTGCCGGAGTCGGAGGTCACGGTGAAGCCGGGCGACAACCCGGCGTACACCGTTTTCGTCCAATCGACCTCCGTCAACCGGAAGTTGGTTTCGGGTACCAAGCTGCTCGTCCTCCTGTAGCTTGCCACCGTCCTTTCTTCCCGGCTTCTCCGGATTCAGAACCAATTCCTCGAACTTCGGGTGCGGCCCGCCTCGCGGGGCGTCACAGCTGGCTCAGGATCGTCGGGTCCGTGATGCTCGTGTCGTCGGCCAGCAGCATGGCCTTGCTGAGGATCACGGCCAGCATGCGGTCGCCCTCGAAGGGGAGGTACCCGGTCTGCGGGGCGGCCGGGTTGGACGTCGGGACGATGCACAGGTACTGGTCGTTCGGCGTCATCAGGATGTTGCCCGAGCCGAGGTGGATCTTGTACGTGTGGCGCTCGCCCTTCACGTGCAGGAAGCGGCCTTCGATGGTGCAGCGGTCGGCGATCGCCAGCCGGGGTACGAGCCGTTCCAGCAGCACGCGGCGCGTCTCGGCGCTCTGGTTGAGCTCCCCGAAGCCGTAGGACGTCCAGTACTCCTGGAAGCGGCCCTCGGGTCCGCCGTCCTGCCAGGTCGGATCGTTCCCGATGCTGGCCACGCCGACGAACAGGTCGACGTCGCGCAGGACTTCGGACAGCACCAGGGGCGGGATGTCGGCGATCGGGAGGGACTCCACCGGTTCGGCACCATGGGGCAGCCACATCCGGTAGTCGCCGCCGTAGCAGGACGCCGAGTTCTCCGGGGCGTCGATCGGGTAGAAGCGGACCTGGTCGGTCGTCAGGCGCAGGTAGCTGCCGGAGTCGGTGGTGTCGTCGCCGTAGCTGTCGCCCTCGCCCTGGACCCAGTACTCGGCGCGCAGCCCCCAGTGCGGCAGCTCGCGCGTGGCCGGCGGGGCCGAGTCGTCGACCATCAGCCGCAGCTTGTTGCGCCAACCCCTGATCGCGGCCAACGAGTTGAACTGGTGCTGGCGCAGGATGTGCGCGGCGAAACGGTTGGAGTAGCTGCCCGTCGCGCGCTCGGCGTCGGTCAGCAGATACACCTCGCGGTGGGCCTGCTTGAACGGCTGGGTGATCGCGTGCCGCTCCAGCCAGTCGCGCCAGGCCACGATCTCGGCGGGCTCGTGGCCCACCGGATGCCACAGCCGGACCTCGGCTCCTTCGCACACCGGGTCGTCGGTGAGCGTGCGCAGCTCACCGTCGGCGAACCCGACGGTCGTACCGTCGACCGTCCACAGCAGGCGCCGGGCCAGGGTGCCGACCAGTGGATGGTCGAGATAGCGCTCGCGCCAACCGGCGTAGGACCAGCTACGGTTGGCGACGAACTGCCGGTCCAGGCGGTCGCTCTGCGCGGAGAGCATCTTGTCGATGTCCTTGACCGCCGTCTTCAGCTCCTTGAGCTCCTCGGCGTGGTCACGCCTGACCGCGGCGGGCACACTCTTGACCCCCTTGCCCGCCGAGGTGCGCCAGCCGAGGACCACCTTGGTGCCCCGGATCTCCGACACGACCGTGACCTCGCCCAGCTGCCGCTCGGCTCGCCCGACCTCGGTCAATCCATAGGCGGGGACGGCGAGTTCCTCGATCTCCTCGCGGGACAGGCCCAGCGCCTGGGCCCGGGTCTCCAGAGCGGCGTCGAGCAGCTTGAGCGTGCCCTTGTAGGTCACCCGGGTGGCCAGCCGGGCGAGTTCGGCGAGGGCGGCCTCACCGTCGATGCGGGAGAGCGCGTTGACACCGGCGTTGGCGACCTTCGGGTTGCGCGGGCCGAGCCCGGCGACCTTCTTGAGCGACGTCTCGACCAGCGTGCCGAGGGCGCGGGCGGTGTCCTGGTGCGACGGCAGCAGGGCCAGCACCCAGGTCAGGCCGCGAAGGGCATTGGCGTTGCAGGGGTCGTAGGCGTTGTTGATGTCGGGCTCGAACTCCCGGCGCTCCAGCTCGAAGGTGCGACGACCCACGAGGGCGAGCCAGGGCACCACGGTCGCCCGAACCCGGTCGGCGCCCAGCGGTTCGATCAGGGCGCGGGCCTGCTGCTCCCATGTGCGGGTGGGCTTGGCCGCGGTGGCGGTCGTCACATGCCGCAGCAGGGCCTGCCATTCAGGCGCGTCCTCGGCGTCCCGCAGCGCCTGCTCGGCCCATTCCTCGCCGACGTTGAGCACCGGGTCCGTGAGCTTCTCGACGAGCGCGCGGAGCGCGTCGTCACGGTAGTCCAGGGCCGCCCGCCGGAAGACGGCCACGACGGCGGGCGCGAGGGCACGACCGGCGGCGAGTTCGGCCTCGGCGAGGACCTCGTGGCGCTCCAGGTACAAGAAGGACGGCCGGCGGCCGAGTTCGTCGAGCTTCTCGCGGCGCTCCTCCGGGAGCCGGTCGCCGGGCAGGCCACGCCCGATGACACCGATCAGGGTCAGGACGTTGCCGCGGGCGACCGGGCCAGCCGCGGCCGAGTGGTACTGCGCCACCAGCGCGTCGGCAAGCGCAGTGCGGCTCTCCGGCGGTAGCGCGCGCAGCTCGTCGAGCACGCGGGCCCACGGCCCGTTCCAGATGCCCCTGTTGGCGACCGCGAGCTTCAGCAGCTCGACGGCGAGCGCGTCCCACTCCCCCGCGGCGGCGTGCTGCCGGGCCAGGTGAGCGATCTTCTCGATGTCCCCCATCGTCAGCCCCCGACCAGTGCCACGAGCTTCAGGAACGTGACCTCCGCGCCGAGCACGAGCTCGATCTCCTCCGCCGGATCGGTGACCTGACGGTCCCCCACCAGCACCAGGAAGCCGTTGCCCGCGAAGGCCCTGAGGGCCAGCTCGCTCTGCACCTCGGGGTCGATCCGGCGGGGCGTGCGCAGCGCGAACCCGTTCAGCACGCGCTCGGCGTTCGTCGGCTGCACCAGCCCCTGGAACACCTGCGGTGTGCGCGCGTTGTACTCGGCGACCTCCTGGAACACCCGGCGCCGGATCAGCTCACGCACGGTGAGCCTCTCCTCGGCGATCTCCAGGCCCCACCCCTCGCTCCGGTCCCCCGCAGTCGTCTCGTCGACGAACATCACGATTGCCATGCCGTCGACAGTACTGACGGCCAGTGACATCGAGGCCGGAGGGGGTGGCATGGTCATCGAGGTGGCCCGGCGGGGTCAACGGCAAGTCCCCACTCGCGTCGTCCCCGCCGATGCACCCTTGGATCCCGCCGCTCTCGATTCCCGAGCGCAATCGGACGACCGGGACCGGGTTGGGCCGGCACCAGCGAGGTGCAGGTCCGACCGGTACCGCAGCACCACTTGATGATGGTGTCCGGAACCCGGGCCGCGCGACCATCTGAAAGGATGATCCACATGCCTCGTGGCGCCAATATCACCGTGCAGATCACCGTGCTGATCGCCGCCTTCGCCCTGCGGTCGCTCGCGATCGGGTGGTTGTTCCTCTTCGCGGTCGTTTTCACCCTCGGGCTGGGCGCGCTCATCGTCGCACTGCCGCTGCTCGCCGCGACCCTGGTACCGGTCCCGCACGGCCGCGTCCGCGCACCACTGCTGGCGCTCTTCCTGACCTCCGACGCTTTCCTGCTCACCTTCGCACTGCTGCTCCCCGACGCCGGGGACTCCTACTCCTACGCCCCACTGAGTGTCCTGACCGGCCAACGGGAGCTGTCACCGAACAAGGCGACGTTGTTCACCGAACTCGGCGAGGCCGCACTGCTCGGCTACCTGGCCACCACGCTGGCTACCCTGGTCATCGCGGTACGCCAACGGCCGCTCGGGCAGGCACCCTCCGGCCCGTGGCCTCCGACGCGATCCAAGCGATTCGGATAGGTGACCAGCGCTCATCCGTTCTGCCACCCGCTGTTCGAGCACGTCTCGACCGGGATTGTGAGCGGTGCCACGAGCAGCGGGCCGGCCGGCGACGATGCCGCCGCGCGGAGCCGGCCCGGCCCGGGGCACGGGGTCAGCTCTTGGGCTCCTCCCCTACGTGGTCGGTGACGGCGCGCAGGACGACGGCCGCCGCAGAGACCGAGCCGACCGCAGCGCCGCCCTGGCGACGAGCTCGACGCGGTTGAGCTCTCGCACCGCTGCCAGTACGTGCGTCGAGTCGGTGCGGACCCGGCCTTGTCGGCGGACCAGTCCGGCGTCCACCAGGCATGCGATGGCTCTGTCCGCGAGAACGGACAGCATGTGTGCGCCGGTTCGGGAGGCGCTTGGCCGCCGCGAGCGAGTCGAAATGTTCACCGCTTTCGACAGCGCCAGTGCTTGGCAAGAACACCAAGGGCGTTGGCTCCGTGCACTCGCTGGCGGCCGTCGCTGACGAGATCTGAAAACCAGCTGGCGCGGCTCGCGCGTGGTTCCGGCCGTGTCCTATGCGCGGATGCCGGCGGCTTCGATCGCCCGCTGGCGGGTCGCCCGTCCGGTCGCTCCCGACGCGGTGACCAGGGTGACGAGGGCGCAGAGCGCGACGGTTCCGCAGATCTGCGTCCACGGGATCACCGTCGGCGCGCCGGCCACGAGCTTGCTCAGCGAGACGTGCTGGGTGACCGCGGCGAGCCCGGTCGCCACGGCGGCGAGCACGGTGCCGACGACCACCGCCACGACCGATTCGGCCACGGTCACCTTCACGATCTGGCTGCGCACCGCGCCGGCCAGCCCGAGCAGGGCGAACTCCCGCCGCCGCCCGGCCATCGCCATGATCAGGGTGTTGGCGACCGCGATCAGCGCGTAGGCAAGCGCGATCCCGAGGATGACCACCGCGGCGTTGTCCGCCTGCTGGGCAGCGTCCGCGCGCTGGGCCTCGAGGTAGGCGTCGTAGGTCATGACGTGCGCACCGGAGCCTGCGAGCGCCTGGTTCACCGCGGCCGACTGCTGCTCGTCGAGCGGCAGGCCCGCGCCCGTCGAGGAGTCGAGGTAGACCCGGCTCGGGGGCACCGCGCCGGTCAGCGAGGAGGAGAGGTACGTGTCGTCGCCGTTCAGGCCACGTGCGACGACCGCCGCGATGACGGTCGGGACCCGCGCACCGGTCGGCAGCAGCGTGACCACCTCGTCCCCCGCCGACAGGCCGTCGGATTCGGCCGCGTGCTCGTCGATGACCAGGAAGTTCTCGGGCGGCGAGGAGAGCGAACCGGAGAGCACGGGCGGCCTGACGGTGGCGCCCAGCGCCGCCGCGGGCAGCGCGTTCGTGCTGAGCGAGTCGATCTGGTTGCCCTGGGCGGTGCCGATCCGGATGTTCATCGAGGTGACCGGGGTGGCCCGGACCCCGGGAACGGCCGACAGCCGCCCCAGCGTGCGGGCGTCGATCCCGGAACCGTCGGGCACGACCACGTCCGCCGCGTGGATCTCCTGCTGCTGCCGGGCGAGCACCGCGGCGTCACCGGACTTCTGCATCGTCAGCAGGGTGCCGACCAGCCCGACGGCCACCACGATCGGCGCCACCGTGGCGGCCGTACGCCGCCGGGAGGTGAGGATGTTCTCGCGCACCAGCAGCGGGCCGGCCTTGGCCGAGCCGCGAAGCGGACCGATCAGCAGCCGGGTGACCGGCCGCAACAGGATCGGCGCCAGCAGGGTGACCGCGCCGACGTAGAGGACCGGGACCGCCTCGTACTTGCGGGCGCTGGCCGCGAGGTACGGCTCGGTCCGGGCGATGACGATCCCCGCGATGACCGCGCCGATCAGCATCCCGATTCCCAGCAGCCACCGGATCGGCGTCATCGCGCGGCGCTCCACCACGCTCTCGCGCAGCACCTCGATCGGCCGGATCAGCGAGACCCGGACCAGGGTGGCGGCCGAGCCGGCCAGCGCCGCGGCCACGCCGATGACGAAGGAGATCGCCAGCGGCAGGGGGTTGAAGGGGATGGTGAACCAGGACGGGGCCACGTTGTGGTCGAGCATCCAGGAGCGCAGCGGCACGGTGCACAGCGGGGCGAGGACGCAGCCGGCGACCGCCGCCGCCAGGCCGATCAGCAGCGCCTCGCCGAGCACCATGCGCCGCACCTGGCGGGGCGCGGCACCCACCAGCCGCAGCAGCGCCAGTTCCCGGCGGCGCTGCTCGGTGGCGAAGGCGAAGGTCGCGATGACGACGAACACCGCGACGCACACCGCGAGTCCGGTCGTGCTGCCCGCCATCGCCTGGGCGCTGGCCAGCGCCTGGGCGCCGCCGGTGGAGTCGGGGTCGATCCGGGTCAGGTCGCCGCCGCTGAGGACCACGGCCTGGCCGCCCACGAGGGCGGTCAGCTGCTTCGCGTTCTGGTCGGTGACCAGTGTGTTGACGCCCGGCGACAGGCGCTCGGCCTCGGCACCGCTGAAGAAGACCGCGTTCTCGAACCAGAGCGCGTCGGTGACCCCCACTACCCGGTAGCGGCCGGTGCCAGCGGAGGTGGTGGCCTCGGCCTGACGCCCGATCAGCGACTCGGCACCGCCGCCGACGACGATCTCGTCCGCGCCCTGCGGCGCGCGCCCGGCCACCAGGTGGTAGCCCGCGAAGGCGGCCGAGGACCAGGGGTGGCCGGTCGTCCCCCCTGGACCGGGGTTCAGCCGTACGGGGAAGCTGCGGTCGGGTGTGGCCTTTCCGGCCGCGGTCACCTTCGTCACGACCTCGGTCGGCAGCACCGCGGGGGCCTTCATCGGGTACCCATCGAAGCCCTGCGGCGCGATGACGGTCGAGGCTTCCTTGAACCGCTGCGGCCCTGGGTGCGGCGTGCCGAAGGTGGCAGCCAGGGTCAGCGTCATCATGCCGATCATCGTCGTGCCGAGCGCGAGGGCGAGGAAGGCGCCCACGAAGCCCATCAGACGGTGGCGCAGGGTGGCTACGGCAATCCTCAGCACGGCTTCGTCCCGCTCCCGCCGGGCTCCAGCGCGGCCATCCGCAGGGCCACGCTCTCGGCCGTCGGCTCGAACAACTCGCCGGTCACCTTGCCGTCGGCGAGGAAGACCACCCGCTGCGAGTACGAAGCGGCCACCGGGTCGTGCGTGACCATGATCACCGTCTGCCCGTGCTGCTCGACGACGCCGCGCAGCAGCGCCAGGACCTCGCGCGCGGTACCCGAGTCCAGCGCGCCGGTCGGCTCGTCCGCGAAGATCACCTTGGGCCGGGTCACCAGCGCACGCGCGATGGCGACCCGCTGCTGCTGACCGCCCGAAAGCTCGGCGGGGCGGTGCCCGCCGCGCTCGGCGAGGCCGACCTCGGCCAGCCCCCGGTCGATCGCCGCCGCGTCGATCGGGCGTCCTGCCAACCGGAGCGGCAGCTCGACGTTCTGTCGGGCGGTCAGCGCCGGGATCAGGTTGAAGGACTGGAAGATGAAGCCCATGTGCTCGCGGCGCAGCTCGGTCAGGGCCCGCTCGGAGAGCTTGTGCAGCGGCGCGCCGTCGAGCAGGACCTGACCCGCGTCGACCCGGTCGAGGCCCGCCGCGCACTGCAGCAGCGTCGACTTGCCCGACCCCGAGGGGCCCATGATGGCGGTGAAGGTGCCCGCCGCGAAGTCCACGTCCACCCCGTCGAGCGCCTGCACCCGGTTGTCGCCACGGCCGTACGTCTTGTGCACACCGGTCAGACCGACGACGTCGCCCACGCTCGCCGCACCGACGCATGACAAGCCCGAAACCCACCCATCGCCGGGAGAACATGACGACGCTGCTGGAGCCTGGTTCCGGAACACTCTCACGCCTTCGCTATGGGGGGCATCGGTCGGCGGCATCGCTCTCACTCGCCGCACCGAAGCTACGGCCGTATGCAGCATCGACGCCTCCGGGCCGCCCCTGATATCGACCCTGAGGAACCCCTGACCGCTTCCGGGCCGGACTCGACGAGTCCGGCCCGGAACGGCTCAGTACGCGGCTGAGGCGGTCACTTGCTGATCATCTGGGTGCCGTCGGAGCCGACCGCGATCGCCTTGATGCCGGGGTCGCTCTCCTGGGTCCAGTTGTAGAGCCCGACGCTGCCCTTGGCGAGGACCGTGCCGCTGTTGTCGAGGATCATCTGGACGCCGCCGTTGGTGGAGATGGCCTTGATGCCGGGGTCGCTCTCCTGGGTCCAGTTGTAGAGCCCGACGCTGCTCTTGGCCGATACGACGCCGTTGTTGTCCAGGATCATCTGGACGCCGCCATTGGTGGCGATGGCCTCCACCACCGGGTCGCTTTCCTGGGTCCAGTTGTAGAGCCCGATGCTGTTCTTGGCGAGGACCGTGCCGCTGTTGTCGAGGATCATCTGGGTGCCGTCGGAGCCGACCGCGATGGCCTTGACGACGGCGTCGCTCTCCTGGGTCCAGCTGTAGAGCCCGATGCTGCTCTTGGCCCACACGACGCCGTTGTTGTCCAGGATCATCTGGACGCCACCGTTGGTGGAGACGGCCTTGATGCCGGGGTCGCTCTCCTGGGTCCAGTTGTAGATCCCGATGCTGTTCTTGGCGAAGACCGTGCCGTTGTTGTCGAGGATCATCTGGGTGCCGTCGGAGCCGACCGCGATGGCCTTGATGCCGGGGTCGCTCTCCTGGGTCCAGCTGTAGAGCCCGATGCTGCTCTTGGCCCACACGACGCCGTTGTTGTCCAGGATCATCTGGACGCCACCGCCGGTCGCCTGGGCGACGACGACGGGGTCGCTTTCCTGGGTCCAGCTGTAGAGCCCGATGCCGTTCTTGGCGAGGACGGTGTTGTAGACGGGGGCGGGGGCCGTGGTGTTGTTGACGGTGAACGAGCCGCCCCCGTACGTGTGGTTCTGACCGTCGATCTCGTTGGCGACGATGCTGATCGAGTAGTTGCCGTTGGCCATGTTCGCGGTGTTGAGGGCGTACGGGTAGTTCAGTGCGCCGCCTCCGGCGCGCACCTCGCTGGAGCCCCCCGGGCCGGCGATCACGTAGTCCACCCACTCGATGACGCCGCTCTGGGTGGGGTGAGCGGTGAGGTTCACGGTGCCGGAGAGGGTCTGGCCGGAGTTGAAGCCCCACAAGTTCACGTTGAAGCCGGACGGGATGACCGGAGCGACGGTACCCATCCGGTAGTAGCCGATGTTGGTGGTGGGCGGCACCCATCGGTGGTGCCCGACGAGGCCCGGCCCGACGAAGTTGGCGTCCACCACGTCGAAGCTGCCGTCGTGGTTGTTGGCGACCACGATCGCGGTGTGCAGCTGGTCGCCGTCAAGGGTGCCTTCCTGGATGATGTCACCCTTGACCGCCGTCGCCGCCGTGACCGCCACGCCACCGGCGTCGAGGTAGCTGTGCTGGTAGTTGCCGCCGGCGTCGACCGGCCACTGGGAGTGGCCGCTGACCATGTAGACGATGCAGTTGGCGAACTGCTTGCACTGGTCACCGCCGCTCTCGTGGGCGTCGGCGCAGGCCGTGGTGCCCGAACCGCCCACGTAGGCCAGCGCCTTGTCGGCGAGGTCCGCGTTGTTGTACGAGCCGACGGCGTGTGCGGCGGTGGCGCCCAGCAGCGTGGGGGCGAGGCTCGCGATGGTCGCGGTGGCCAGCAGGGAGGCAGACAGCCGACGGCGGGTGGACTTGGTGCGGGCGGAGCGGGTCTTGGTGAACATGCGGGATTCCCCCTGTAGTGATGGCGGGTAGCGGTAGGTGACGAGGTGTGGGTCAGTTGTCCAGTGCCGCCAGCGGCAGCACGTTGAAGTCGTCGGTGTGCCAGTGGAGGAGGGCAGGGCTTCGGGTGGCTCTGCCGAACAGACCTTCGGCGGTTCGGACGGCGTCGGCAGCGGTCTCGGCCCGCAGGAGCACGACCAGCTCAAGCTCGTCGGCGGTCACCAGGGCCTGGACGCGGACGTGGTCGAGCCCATCGGCCGTGGTCGCGTGGGCCCAGACCAGATCGACCACGGTGGCGGGGTGCGGGTTCCGATGCCTGGCCGGTGGTCCGGTCAGGTGAGCGGCCACCACATAGCGCGCGGTCAACGCTTAGCTCCAGCAGGCGCCGCAGACCAGGCCAGGGGCCGTGTCCGCGGCGGTGGTCACCGGAGCGGGTGCCGCGGGCGCGGCGACGGCGGGCGCGGCGGAGAGTCCGATGCCGAACAGGGCGATCAGGCCGAACAGGACGAATCGCAGTGTTCCGGGCATGGCGGGGCCTCCGTCGAGTGTCTGTGTGGTGTCGGCATGGCCGGTCGCTCCGGTGCCGGATCCGTCGGGCTGTCGGCGCCCTCCGGTGAACAGAAGTCTTCCGCGCAGCTCAGGCGGGCGGAAGCGGCGGCCATTGGCCCGAAAGTTCCATGGCACGATCGGGCCAGGCCCGGTGCGGCCGGTGCGGACCTTGCTCCGGTCGGACCGGTCGTGTCACGCTCGGACGCCACACACAGGCATCACATCGGCATCACACAGGGGACGGGGGCTGGAGCGGTGCTGCGCGCTCTGGGGCTGGATGCGGTCTGCGAGCAGGTGTACCAAGAACTGCTGGCCGAACCGACATTGGACGCAACGCTGCTGGCCGAGCGCCTCGGCCTGAGCCAGGATCAGGTCGGTGCGAGCCTGGACACGCTAGCCGACCTCGCACTGTTGCGGATGTCGCGCGAGGCACCGGAGCAGCGGCGCCCGGTCAGCCCGGAGCGCGCCCGCGCGCTGTTGCTGCGCCGCCAGGAGGAGGAACTCCGGGCCCGCCACGCCGCCCTGGAGGCCAACCGCATCGCAGTCGCCACCGCGGCCGAACAGGCGACCCGCGAGCAGCAGCGGATCCCCACCGGCACCGAACAGCTCGACGGCCTGGACGAGATCCAGTCCCGCCTGGAATCCCTGATCCAGAGCGCCACCACCGAGATCTGCTCGATCGTCCCCGGCCAGATGCCCCCCGAGGCCCTGGAAGCCTCCCGCGCCCTGGACGAGGAACTGCTCGGACGCGGCATCACCCTCAAGACCCTCTGCCACGAGGGCGCGCGCACCAACCCGCGCTCCCTCGCCTACGCGCGCTCGATGGTCGCCGTCGGTGCGCAACTGCGCACCGCGCCGGCGCTGCCGCACCGCCTGCTGGTGGTCGACCGGGCCACCGCCCTCGTCCCGCTCGACCCGGCCGCAGCGGCCCCCAGCGCCGTGCTGGTCACCACCCCCGGGATCGTGGCTGCCCTGGCCGAGCTGTTCGACCGGATCTGGGCGGACGCCGTCCCGTTGGACCAGGCCCCCACTCCCGACCGGGACACCGGCATCACCGTCGGCGAACGCGAGCTCCTGAGGATCCTCTCCACAGGCCTGACCGACGAAGCCGCCGCCAAGCGCCTGAGTGTCTCCGTACGCACCGTGAAGCGTCGGATGGAGGAGCTGATGCGCCGTCTGGAAGCCGGCTCCCGCTTCGAAGCCGGCCTCAAAGCCGGCCAACACGGCTGGATCTGACCCGCCAGGCGTCCCGCCGCGCTGCGCCGGAGCCGAGGGTCGGCAGGTCCTACTGCAGTCGGTAGGCGCAGGCGGGCGGGGCCGCGGCCTCGACGGGAACGCTCAGCACGGATCCGTCCTGGCTGCCGGGATCGGTGAGGCCGTGGCGGGCGGTGGTGACGAGGAGGCGGCCGCCGGTCGGGGTGAGGCAGACGGAGGTGGGTTGGGGGGTGGGCAGGTGCAGGGTGGCCAGGTGGGTGCCGTCGGGGTGGTAGCGGTGGACGGCGCCGTGTCCCCAGATCGCCACCCAGAGGCAGCCGTCGGTGTCCACGGTCATGCCGTCGGGTGAGCCGCCGGCGTTCACGCGGGTGAACTCCTCGCGGCCGGTGGGGTTGCCGTCGGGGTCGAGGGTGCAGCGGTGGATGATGCCGGCCGCGCTGTCGGCGACGTAGAGGAGATCTCCCGTGCCGTTGAAGGCGGGGCCGTTGACGATGGTCAGGCCGTCGAGGACACGGTGGACGGAGCCGTCGGAGTCGGTGCGGTAGAGGGATCCGGCACCCTTGGTGCCGTCGTAGGGCATGCTGCCCGCCCAGAAGCGGCCGTGCGGGTCGCAGACGCCGTCGTTCATCCTGGTGGGGACGGGTGAGCGGTCTTCGGGGCGGGCGAGCCAGTCCAGGCTGCCGTCCGGGGCGAGCAGGGCGATGCCGGTGCCGGCGGCGGCGATCCAGTGTCCTGGGCGGTCGACGACCGGGGCGACGGCGCCCAGTGGTACGTCAACGCGGGTGATTTCGCTCGCAGTTCGCGGGCCGGGTAGGTCGGCGACTTCGAGGAGGCGGCCGGCGAGGATGTCGACGTAGACGAGTCGTCCGTCGATCCAGCGGGCACCTTCGCCGAGTTCGTGGTCGCCGGCGGCCCACACCTCGACCTGGCTGGATTCAGTCATGGAAGCTCCCAGAGGGCTAGCTTGATCTTTAAGCAATCGCCTCGAACGAGCCGTCGAACTTGATCACTCGTATCGGTAACCGCCGTACGCGGAAGCGGCCTTCGCCTGATC